>CAZFBC010000343.1:0-2114 GCA_964517245.1 uncultured Eubacteriales bacterium
AGATCTCCATGAACCCGTCCCGGCTCGGCATCCAGACCTCGAGGTCGTAGGTCTTGGCGCTGGCAAAGCCCATGTCGCCCGTCGAAAGCAGGACGACGCGGTGGTGGAGGCCCAGCCGCTTCAGCACCTCCTCGGCCGAGGCGGTCATGAACTCGAGCTCGTCGAAGGAGCTCTCCGGCCGGCTGAAGATCATCATCTCGACCTTGTTGAACTGGTGCTGGCGGATGAGGCCGCGGACGTCCTTGCCGTACGACCCCGCCTCGCTCCGGAAGCAGGGCGTCCAGGCGACGAAGCGGATCGGCAGGGCGGCCCCGTCGAGGATCTCGTTCCGGTAGATGTTCGTCAGCGGCACCTCGGCCGTCGGGATGAGGTACCAGTCGAAGCCTTCGAGCTTGAACAGGTCCTCCTTGAACTTGGGCAGGTTGCCCGTCCCGGTCAGGCTCTCGGCGTTGGCGATGAAGGGCGGCAGGACCTCGGTGAAGCCCCGCTCCCGCGAGTGGATGTCGATCATGAAGCCGATCAGGGCCCGCTCGAGCCGGGCCCCGGCCCCGAAGTACACGGCGAAGCGCGAGCCGGCGATCTTGGCCGCCCGCTCGAAGTCGAGGATGCCCAGCTTCTCCCCGACGTCCCAGTGGGCCCGAGGCTTGAAGCCGAACTCGGGAGGGGCGCCCCAGCGCCGGACCTCCCTGTTGTCCTCGGCGCCCCGGCCGACAGGCACGGACTCGTGGGGGATGTTGGGGATGTTGAGGAGGGTCGTTCGGAGCTCTTCGTCGAAGGCCTTCAGCTTTTCCTCGAGGGCGCCGATCTCGTCGCCGACCTTCCTCATCTCGGCGATGATCGCCGAGGCGTCCTGTCCGGCCTTTTTCAGCCGGGAGACCTCCTCGGAAGCCTTGTTCCTGACCGCCCGGATGTCCTCGACGCTCTTGAGGACGTCCTTCTTCTCGCGCGAGACGCGGACGAAGTCGTCGAAGTCGATCCGCGGACCGCGCGTCGCCAGCCTGTCCTGGACGGAGGCGAGATTTTCGAGGACGAATTTCGGGTCGAGCATGGGCCGATTATAGCATGGAAATCGGGGACATGCGAAAATTCGGGACATGACCCTTTTATCCGGAAAAGGGATCGTGTCCCAAGAATTTTCGGAAAGCATGTCCCCGATTTCCAGTCCCCTTTGACAAGCCCTGGGGATTGTTCAACAATATCAGGCGAGATGACCGGCTACGTGCAAGTTTACACCGGCAACGGCAAGGGCAAGACGACCGCGGCCATGGGCCTGGCCTTCCGGGCCGCCGGCCGCGGCCTGCGGACCTACGTCGCCCAGTTCCTCAAGGGCCAGCCGACGGGCGAGGTCGAGGCCGCCGCGAAGCTCGCGCCCCTGATCCGCATCGAGCGGTTCGGGCGCGAGGGCTTCATCGACGTCAAGGCGGGCCCGGACGACGAGGACATGGCCCGCGCCCGGGAGGGCCTGGCCCGGGCCGCCGAGGCCATGGTCTCGGGCGAGTACCGCATCGTCGTTCTCGACGAGGTCAACACGGCCGTCCATTTCGGCGTCCTGACGGAGAAGGATGTCCTCGACGTCCTCGACCGGCGCCCTCGGGATGTCGAGGTCGTGCTGACGGGCCGCTACGCTCCCGACGCCTTCATCGCCCGGGCCGACCTCGTCACCGAGATGAGAGAGGTCAAGCACTACTTCGCCGGGGGCGTCAAGGCCCGCGAGGGCATCGAAAAATGATTCGGCGCCCCAATCCCTTCGGCCGGAGCCCGTTCAAGCCGGCCATGGACCGGGCCCGCTTCGAGGCGCTCGTCGGCGAGGCCGTGGCCGAGATCCCGGCCCGGTTCCGCAAGCTCATCGACAACCTGACCGTCATGGTCGAGGACGACTGCCCGCCGGGGACATCCCTTCTCGGGCTCTATCACGGGGTCCCCTACCCCCACCGCAGTCCCGGGAGCTACGGCAACTATGCGCCAGACGTCATCGTCATCTACCAGCGCCCGATCGAGTCGATCTCCCGGTCCGACGACGAGATCAAGGACCACGTCCGCGACACCGTCCTCCACGAGGTCGGCCACTACTTCGGCTTGGGCGAGGCCGAGCTCAGGGAGATCGAGCGGGCCGT
>CAZFBC010000344.1:0-2106 GCA_964517245.1 uncultured Eubacteriales bacterium
TCGAGGAGGCTGCTGACGTCGTCGGCGCCGTAGATCCGGCGCAGGATGGAATCGAAGCGCTGGCGCTCCTTCTGCGAGCCGACGTAGCGGGCCTCGATGGCCAGGCGCTTCTCGACCTCGCGCAGGAAACCGGTGTTGAGAAGGCCCTTGATCTCCTGGATCTCGCCGAGGACGTCCCGGACCTTGGACTCCTGCAGGCCGAGGGACCGGCGGAGGTCGGCCGCCTCGGTCTTGAGCCGGGCGTGCTCGACGATCCGGCCGACGGCGCGGACGAAGGCCGGCTCGCGCGGCGCCGCGGGGGCGGTAGGACAGCAGTCGACGTCGACGCCCGGCGGCCAGTCGTCGGCCGCGCGCGCGAGCAGGTCCTCGTCGGCGCCGGTGAGCAGGACGCCCGTCGGGGGGCGGACGAGAGCCTTGAGGGCCGTCGATCCGGCGAAGGCCTGGTCGACCACCGCCGCCGCGATCGGTCCCTCGGCGAACGCGGCCAGGGCGGCTTCGGGATGGGCCTCGACGCGGACCTTTCCGAATTTCCGGCACAAGCGGGCGAGGCGATCCGCTTCCTCCGCAGATGGATGAATGACCAGGATGCTGTTTTGGACCATAGCCCTCGCCGCGCTATTTCCTTATGAAACCCTCCTCATATCTATATCAGATGAAATGCGCGCGTCAATCCCTTTTTTCGACTTTTGAAAAGCGCCGCGGCCCTGTGGTATATTTTCCGCGCGAGACGCGTGCAAGGAGACAAATAATGGCGAATAGCGCGACCGGAAGTGTCAATAATATCCGGGCCCCCCGGGGTTCCCGCCTGAGGACCAAGGGTTGGTCGCAGGAAGGGGCCCTGCGGATGCTCATGAACAATCTCGATCCGCAGGTGGCCGAAAAGCCGGCCGAGCTCATCGTCTACGGCGGGACCGGCAAGGCCGCCCGCAGCTGGGACGCCTACCGGGCCATCGTGGCCAGCCTGAAAAAGCTCGAGAACGACGAGACGCTCGTCGTCCAGTCGGGGAAGCCCGTCGCCGTCTTCAGGACGCACGCCGAGGCGCCCCGGGTCCTCATCGCCAACGCCATGATCGTCCCCAAGTGGGCCAACTGGGACGAATTCCGCCGGCTCGAGGCGCTCGGGCTGACCATGTACGGCCAGATGACGGCCGGCAGCTGGATCTACATCGGGACCCAGGGCATCCTGCAGGGCACCTACGAGACCCTGGCCGCCGTGGCCCGCAAGCATTTCGGCGGGTCGCTCAAGGGCACCCTGACCCTGACCGCCGGGCTCGGCGGCATGGGCGGGGCCCAGCCCCTGGCCGTGACCATGAACGACGGCGTGGCCGTCGTCGTCGAGGTCGACCCGGCGCGCATCGAGAGGCGCCTGGCGACGAAGTACGTCGACGTCATGACCGACGACCTCGACGAAGCCCTGCGCCTGGCCGGGGAGGCGAAGAGGAAGGGCGAGCCGCTGTCGATCGCCCTGCTCGGCAACGCCGCCGACGTCCTGCCGGAGCTCGTGCGCCGCGGCGTCACGCCGGACGTCCTGACGGACCAGACCTCGGCCCACGACGAGCTCAACGGCTACGTGCCGAACGGGCTCGCCTATGACGACGCGCTGGCCCTGCGGGCGAAGGACCCGGAGGACTACAAGCGCAGGTCCTACGCCGCGATGGCGGCCCACGTCGAGGCCATGCTCGCGATGCGGGCGAGAGGGGCCCGGGCGTTCGATTACGGCAACAACATCCGCGGCCAGGCCGAGAAGGCCGGGGTCGCCGCGGCCTTCGACATCCCCGGCTTCGTCCCGGAATACATCAGGCCCCTGTTCTGCCTCGGCAAGGGCCCGTTCCGCTGGGCGGCCCTGTCCGGGGACCCCCGGGACATCCGCGCGACCGACGAGGCCGTGCTCCGCGAGTTCCCCGAGGACGAGGCCCTGGCCCGCTGGATCCGCAAGGCGCAGGACCGGGTCAAGTTCCAGGGCCTGCCCTCGCGCATCTGCTGGCTCGGCTACGGCGAGCGGGCCCGCTTCGGGGCCGTCATCAACCACCTCGTGAAGAAGGGGAAGACGGCCGCCCCCATCGTCATCGGCCGCGACCACCTCGACACGGGTTCGGTCGCGTCGCC
>CAZFBC010000345.1:0-2085 GCA_964517245.1 uncultured Eubacteriales bacterium
GAGCGAGGCCACGGCCGCGCCCGCCGAGATGCCGAGCGAGCTCTCGATCAAGCAGCCGATCATGAGCCGAAGGCCCAGCGCCCGGGCCATGCCGGCCAGCCGGACGGCCTCCTGCACGCCGCCGCACTTCATCAGCTTGACGTTGACGCCGTGGACGTAAGGGGCGATGCGGGGCAGGTCCGAGGGCCGGACGAGGCTCTCGTCGGCGAAGACGGGGATCTTGACCCGGTCCTTGAGCCAGCCGTAGTCCTCGAGCCGGTCGGCCGGCAGGGGCTGTTCGACGAGCTCGACGCCCTGCCCGGCCATCCAGTCGATCATCTCCAGGGCCTCCTCCCTGCTCTTCCAGCCCTCGTTGGCGTCGACGCGCAGCGGCTTGTCCGTGACCGCCCGGATGCCCTCGATGATCTTCCGGTCGTCCGGCGTGCCGACCTTGATCTTGTAGACGGAGAAATCGGCCGCTTCCCGGACCTTGTCCTGCATGACCGGGACTTCGTCGATGCCGATGGAGTAGGTCGTCGTCATGACCTTGTCCCGGTTGAGGCCGAGGAGCTTCCAGAGGGGCAGTCCCAGGCGCTTGCCGACCCAGTCGAGGACGGCCATATCCAGGGCGGCCTTGGCGGCGTGCTCGCCGGGGCCGGCGGCCTCGACCTCGCCGAAGCGGACGGCGTACTCGCCGAGGTCCCGGTCGAGGACCGGCCGGGCCTTCTCGACGAAGGCCGCCGCCGACTCGGCCGTCTCGTTGTAACGGGCGATCGGCGCGGCCTCGCCGAGGCCGGTGAGGCCGTCCCGCTCGACGCGGACGAAGGCGTTGCGCCGCGTAGTCCAGGTCCCACGGGACAGGCCCCAGGCCTGCCGGAGCTTGAGCTCGTAGATGCCGACGGAGACCTTCGTCGCGCCGCCAACGGCGTTCCAGGCCTCGGGGCCCCGCCGGCAGCGGGTCAGGAGCGAGCCGGCCGCCGCCGCGCCCGCCAGCTCGAGGAATTCCTTGCGTTTCATGGGTGCACCTCTGCCCGGGATTATACCGCGAAACCGAGAGCGGGGAAATCCGACCGCCGGCCCGGCTTTCCCGGGGGGGATTGTGTCTTGGGGTCGACCCGGATATGATAGTCCGGCGTACGTCCCCCTAGGAGGTCCCCCATGAAGAACGCCGTCGCCGCCCTGGTCCTGGTCCTCGTCGCCCCCGCCCTGGCCTGCGCCGCCCAGGCGCCCGCGCCGGTCGCGGCCGTGGTGACGAGCGCCGTCGAGAACATGCACAGCTCAGCCACCGGCACGTCCGACGTCGTCAGCCAGGCCGTCCTGGGCGAGAACGTCAAGCTTCTCGAGAAAGAGCGGAACGCCGACGGGGAGGATTGGTACCGGGTCGAGACCCCCGACACCTACACGGGCTGGGTCCTCGCCTCGTCCCTCCGCTTCCTGGGTCGGGCCGAGCCTCCCTACGCCTCGGCCGGCCGGGTGTTCGTCGTCTCGGGCCTTCTGGCCAACGTCTACGCCGAGCCGGACGTCACGGCACACAAGCCGGTCAAGGTGGCCCCGATCGGCGCCGTCCTCGAGGTCGTCGGCGAGAAGGACGATCGCTGGCTCGAAGCGCGGCTGCCCTGCGGGGCGCGGGGCTTCATCCAGCGCGGGGACGGCGACCTCGCCGCGGCGCCCTGGGCCTGGCCCCGCGTCCCGGTCGAGGACACGATCGCCCTGGCCAAGCGCTTCCTGGGCCTCCCCTATCTCTGGGGCGGGACCTCGCCGCTCGGCGTCGACTGCTCGGGCTTCGTCCAGCTGGTCTACAAGATGAGCGGGGTCGCCATCCTGCGCGACGCCGGCATCCAGATGACCGACAGCGGCCTCCTGGAGGTCGCCAAGGGCGAGGAGCGGGCCGGCGATCTCGTCTTCTTCGGCGGCGCCGTCGACCGCATCGGCCACGTCGGGATGATGATCGACGGGGACCTGTTCATCAACGCGACGACCTACCAGAAGCCTGTCGTGCGCATCGACAGCCTCAGCGAGGAGCGCTGGCAGAAGATCTACCAGGCCGCCCGCCGCCCCCAATAAAAAAGGGACACGGACCTTCGGTCCATGTCCCCGGGAGATGTC
>CAZFBC010000346.1:0-2071 GCA_964517245.1 uncultured Eubacteriales bacterium
ACCTGGATGATCGAGAACGAGCTGCTGGAGCCCCGGGTGGAGAAGGAACTCGCCGCGTTCTACGGATGAGGCCGCCCTCAAGGCCGACGGGCTGATCATCTCGACCCCCACCGGGAGGAGGTCTACCTGATATGGGACGGCCAGCGCGGCGGGGTCCTGGTCCGCAAGGCGCCCTTCGAGCTGCAGCTCGTGACCTCGCCCCGGCGCAATGACTTCGACCTGGTCAAGAAGAAGCTGGGCTGGGCGGAGTAACGGGGCCGGTCTCCCCCGTCCGGAGGCCGGATTTTGCGGGTTGACTTCACCTTCTTCGAGCAATAGAATCGCATCAACAAGGGTCAAGGAGGATGAAGCCCATGAAAAAGGCCCTGTTGGCGGCGATGATCTTCGGTCTGCTCGTGCCGGCCCTCCCCGGAAGGGGCGGGACGGAGGATGTGTCGGTCGCGCCAGCCGGCGGCCGGGGGATCCAGATCGCTCCCTTCAAGCCGCTGCCCAAGGCCGCGGCCATGCCGGTCGCCGACCTGAAGGTCTGCGTCAGCAACGGGAAGACGCCCCCGATCGGCGGGAAGCGGGACATCCACGTCAAGGTCACGAACAACGGCGCCGCCCCGGTCAGCGGCCTTAAGCTGGCCTTCTCCGTGGAAGGAAAGGGCATAGAGAACTACGTTATCGGAGAGCTGGGCGCCGGGCGGACCTACACGAAGACCCGCAACCACAGCTGGTCGACGGTCGGCCGGAAAGAGATCACCGCGATGGTCTACAAGGACGGCTACAAGGAGAACATCGTGGTCAAGGCCGCCTACCGGGTCAGATACGCGAACCAGCCCTCCGACTCGTCCGGGGAAGGCGATGTCTGCGAGTCAAGGAAGATCGTGACCCCCGTCGACACCTCGGACGACGATCTCTTGAGGGTATGCATCAGCGACGGCAAGGTGGCTCCCGTAGGCGGGAAGCGGGACATCCACGTCTGGGTGACCAACAACAGGGGAGAAAGGCTCATAGGCATCCGGCTCGCGTTCTATGTGGAAGGGAAAAAGATCGAGACCTACAAGATCGCCGCCCTCGAGGGGGGCGAGACCAAGAGGATCACCCGGAACCACAGCTGGGCGACGGCCGGGACCAAGTCCTTGTCCGCCAACGTCACGGTGGAAGGCCGGTCCGGCGTATGGTCCGTCAACGGGGCGTTCCGGGTCCGTCCGGTGGGCTCGCCCACGGACTCTTCCGGCGCCGGGGTCAAGTGCTCGGACGGCTCCAGCCCCGGCGATCTGAGGTGACCCGCGCTTCCCGGACCTGCTGCGCCGCATGAATCTCCCGCCGCAGCGGGGACAGATCATCGGGTCCACCTCGTAGACCTTGCCCCGGTGGGCGTTGGCATAGAGCCCGTAGTAGCGGACCATGACCTGGCCATGATCCCGGGCACTACCGGCTCGCCCGCCAGCGCCTCGAGATAGATCGCGAGGTCTATTCGGTCGCCGGCCGGGCCAAGCTGATCAAGGCCGAGATCGCGACCACGATCCATCACTACGGAGAAGATTCGGTCCTTTATTGAGCGGGCGGGCCGCAGCTATTTTCAAGTAACGAAGTAGCCCTTGACGAGGGGAAGGGCGGAGGCCCCTCGCGGGACATCCGCCCTTTGCGTTCTTAGTTAGTCAAATCGGGGACACGTACCGGGGGTACATGTCCCCATGCGATCAGTACCGGCCGCGGCCGCTGCCGCCGAAGCCGCCCCTGCCGCCGCCGCCCGTGCGGGGCCGGTCGGTGCGGGGCCGGGCCTCGTTGACCGTCGGCGGACGGCCCTTGAGGTCCTTGCCGTTCAGGCCGGAAATGGCCTTGTCGGCCTCTTGCTTGTTCGGCATCTCGACGAAGCCGAATCCGCGGCTTTCGCCCGAGAGCTTGTCCGTGGTTCCCCTCGCCCCCTGAACGGGGCCCGCGCCCAGCCCGCCGAATAAAAAAGAAGAGGTTGGTGCTTCGAGCGCCTTAGCGAAGCGAAACGGCGCCAGCCAGAGCTTGGATCAGCCTAGCGCAGCCGCCGGCGCCGATGAACTCGGTGTGATCGGCGACGGTCGTGAAAGAG
>CAZFBC010000347.1:0-2065 GCA_964517245.1 uncultured Eubacteriales bacterium
GGTTGGGTAGGCGTACAGCAGCAGACAACATCACCGACTTTCTACTGGCTGAACACCATGGCCGGAGCCGGATTCCCTGCTTACCAGGTAGGCGCAGGCCCGCTTCCTGAAAGAGTTGCCCTTTGCCTCAGTGGCGGCGGCGCTGGAAGTTGGCTGACTATGGATTATTATGAAGGTAACGTTCCTGGATTCGGTGGCGTGGATAACATCCCTACCCACCTGAATGCAGCCGGAACAGAAGCCGGACAGGTTTATACCGCTGATGTGGTTTTCACCTCCACTCCTTTTGTTGGCGAGATCACAGTTCCTGTTACCATGATCATCATGGGCAACGAACTGGTCGCTCCGGATAACCTGGAGGTTGAACTCGTTAATGATGTAACCGGACAGGTTAGCCTGACCTGGACCTGGGATGGCGATGCCTTCCAGTTCTTTATGATCAAACGTGACGGCGTGATTGTCGGAACTACGACGAATACCTCTTATGTAGATATCCTGCCTGATTTCGGTGAGTTTTGCTATACCGTGCAGGCTGTTTATGACGAAGGTTCTACCGCACCGGCAGGCCCGGAATGTGTCGAATGGCCATTCCCGGAATTGTATGTTAACCCTGATGATCTTCACGGATGGGTATGGCAGGGCTTTACCGTTGATGTATATACCACGATTTCCAACCTTGGAATCGGAACACTGGCTTATTCTTTCCCGGAATGGGCAGCACTTGACCTGATCAACGACCCGAATATTGAGCACAACACCCCGGGCACCCCGATGGATACCCGCGGACTGGGCGAAATGACCAAAGGCGACGAAAGCCTGAACGGATCAGGTTACCCGATCGTACTGGGTGCCGGCGGACCGGATGAGTTTGGTTATGTATGGATCGACAGCGACGAGGCTGGCGGCCCGACCTTCAGCTGGATAGACATCTCAGCTACCGGAACTGCTGTTCCCACCGCAACACTTGGTGATGACGGAAAAGCAGGCCCATACACCATTGCCCACGAATTCGAATTCTACGGCGAAGCAAAGGACCAGCTCTGGGTAGCCAGCAACGGTGCCGTATGCTTCACTTCAGCTTATCATACCTATACCAACACCGGTATTCCTACCAACAATTCATCATATGTTGATTTCATCGCAGGTTTCTGGGATGATCTGTATTCAACTTATGCAGGATGTGCCGTTTACTTCCAGACTTTTGCAGATTATACCATTGTTCAGTATAATAACACTTCACGCCTCGGCGCAAGTGCTTATACTATGGACATGCAGTTCATTCTGTACAAAAATGGCAAGATCAAGATTCAGTATAAGGACATTACCGCAGGTTTCACGCTCAGCAGCGCAACCGTTGGCATTCAGTCCAGCGACCCGGGCCTTGGCTTACAGGTTTCATACAATACGAATTATGTCCATAACAACCTGGCTGTACTTTTCAGCTTACCGGCTGACTTTATCATTGCAGTAGAACCCGCTTTCGGAACCATTTCAGAAGACGGATCACAGGAAATCACCATCACTTATGATTCACAGGATTACGAACCGGGTGATTATACCCAGGAACTGGTTCTTGAATCAAACGACCCGAACAATGAATCATACATCATCATGAATACTATGCATGTGTATGTACCCGCACAGTTTGCCGGTTTTGTAACTGATAATGACGGTGGCGACCCGCTGCCTGGCGTAAAAGTTACTGCCGGTCAATTCCAGACCACAACTGATGACGAAGGTGGTTACAGCCTGTATGTTGATGAAGGTGAATATGATGTGATGTTTGAAAGACTGGGCTACATGACGGTAACTGTTGCCGATACCTTTGCCCTTCAGGGTGTTGTCACCCCGATCAGCATCGGTATGTGGGATGTTAATTATGCTCCTGGCATGGTTCACGCCGAAGTAATGGCTGATGACACCTGGTGCGAAGTAACCTGGACTTTACCTGACGGACCATACGAAATCGTAATGGACGACGGCGAAGCTGATGATTATTTCATCTATTCCAGTGCCGGTAGCATGAACGCGGTGAAATTCACCCCGACCGGATACCCGGCAACCA
>CAZFBC010000348.1:0-2064 GCA_964517245.1 uncultured Eubacteriales bacterium
GCTACGTCAATCCCATCCCCCTCGACGAGACGGTCGACGCGTCCTTCGCCTCGGGCAAGATGCTGCCGGCCGAGCTCCGTTGCACGGCCAGGGGCGGATTGGCGATGGCCCCCTCGGCCCTGGCCCTCAGGAAGTAAGGTCGTCCCAATTCCTACTTGCCGACTGCGGGCTTCTTGGCGGGCGCGGGCGGGGCCTGGACCCGCCCGGTGTATTCGGGCTCGACGTTCTCGAAGAAGGCGCCCTGGAAGCGTCCCGGCTCGAGCGGCGGCAATCCGATCTCGATGTCGCACGGCGAGTCGGGGCGGAGCCGGCTCAGGTCCGCGTAGTGCCCGAGGAAGGTCCTCTCGGGCGAGTGCGGGTAGACGCTGTTGTAGGCCTTGCGGATCTCGACCGGCACGCCGTTGACCTTCAGGCTGACCGCCATCCCGTCCGTGCCCTCGACGATCGGGATGTGGAGCAGGAGCCGCCACGGCCCCAGCCAGGCGGCGCGCAGGTCGTCCTCCGAGTAGGAGACGGGCCAGGTCTTCTTCCTTTCGGCGAGCTGGGCGAACACCCGGGCCGGGACGGCGACCCGGGCCTTGAAGACCCCGCCCGCGAACCCGGCCGGGACGTCGCCGACGGACTGGGAGCGGCCGAAGGCGCGCCCGGCGAAGCGGACGGTCGCCGTGACCAGCCCGCCGTCGGCCTTGAAGGGGTGGGCCACGCCGTTCACGGAGAGCGCCCGGACCCGGGCCTTGTCGGGCAGCATGACCAGGAGCCGCTGCGCCGTTCCGGTCTCGCCGGCGACCCCGGTCAGGACGAGCCGGGTCGACGCGAGCGACGCGGCGCCGCGGACGTTGAAGAGCACGGGCCCCTCGAGCTTCTCCGGCGCCGGGAAGATCTCGAAGACGGCGGCCTCGCGCCCGGCGAGGGGGATGACCGCTTCGGCGTCGCGCTTCCAGAACCCATCGGCCGAGCCGACGAGGCGCCCCTCCTCCGGATGGATCTCCTTGATCATGAACCGCTCGCCCTTGACGAGGCCGATCGAGGCGTCGAGCCTGAAGCGGGCTTCCATCCGTCCGGGGTTGGGGTTGAAGAGGAAGAGGAGGCCGCGGTCCTCGACGACGGCCGCGGTCCCGTCGACCCGGCCGGCCGCGGGCGGCCCGATGATCGGCCGCAGGGCGTGGAGGTAGCGCGCGGTCTCGTCGGTCCAGTCGAGCCACTTCCGGAACCAGGCCTTGTCCGCCTCGGACAGGGCGGCGTACTCCTCGGTGTCGCGCGCGGGGATGAAGTTGATGACGTGGTGGAAGGGGGCCGTGCCGATCGACGACAGGAGCGAGTACTTCCAGCCGAG
This sequence comes from uncultured Eubacteriales bacterium, assembly GCA_964517245.1. GTDB lineage: Bacteria > Acidobacteriota > Aminicenantia > Aminicenantales > Saccharicenantaceae > RBG-16-66-30. Next base: position 1,334 of record CAZFBC010000348.1, read on the forward strand.
GACGTCCCAGTCCTTGGGCCGGAAGCGGTCGCGGCGCATGACGCCCTGTTCGTCGTTGCGCTCGGACTGGTGGGTGATGAAGCCGGGCATGATCTCGGGCGGCGCGAACCGCTCGACGCGGTAGGTCCAGGCCGCGAACCGCTGCCGGTTGGCCGAGACGCGGTCGGTGTGGAGGTCGGGGAAGGCCTTGAAGCTCTCCGGCTGCTCGTCGGTCAGCGACGGGTGGGGATAGGAGCCGGCCAGCCAGGTCCACGGCCCGAAGTTCTGATACTGCTGGCGGCCGTCGACGACGGCATCGAAGGCCTCGCGCCGCAGGCCCTCCAGGACGCGCCGGCAGCCGTACCACTGGGCGTATTTGCTCGAAGCCCCGTCCTGGGCGATGCGCCAGTAGTCGAAGGAATAGCCCGCCGCGCCCGTGGCCTTCATGAAGGCCAGGAGCTTGTCGAGCCACCAGTCCTGGAACGAGCGCACGCCCGTGTCGGCGGAGGCCTGGGCGGCGCGCTCCGGGCCGGCCCAGGCGGTCCACGACGGGTCCTGCAGGAAGGGCAGCGAAGGGTAGGCATAGGCCAGGAGCTTGAGGTTCCTCGAGGCGGCGTGGTCGAGCAGGACCCTGAGACCGGCCGGGACCTCGTCGCGCCGCGGGTCCCACTCCCCCTTCCTCAACTTCTGCCCGAGCCCGAACCAGAGGACGTTCTCCCAGCCCCACGAGTCGGCGTTGTCCTCGAGCCGCG
>CAZFBC010000349.1:0-2051 GCA_964517245.1 uncultured Eubacteriales bacterium
GAGACCGGCTTCGAGGCCCTCGAAAACGCCAAGCGCGTCCAGGACGTCATGTGGTCAGGCTTCGTCGCCGGGAGGGTCCTGGCCCCCAAGGAGGGCCGTTGAGCAGGTCCCCCGAGAGGCTGACGCGCCTGGCCCGCAAGGCCCTCGCGTCCGTCCTGGGCCGGGGCGAGCACTTCGCCGCGGTCGGGGACTTCGAAGAGCTCTACGGGGAGATGGCCCGCGAGAAGGGCCCCCTGCGGGCCCGGGCCTGGTTCTGGGGCCAGGTCGTCCGGTCCCTCCCCGCCTCCTTCTTCCATTTCATCTATTGGAGCTGCGTCATGATCAGGAACTATTTCGTCACGACCGTCCGGAACATCCGGAAACAGAGGGCCTTCACCTTCATCAACGTCGTCGGCCTGGCCATCGGCCTGGCCGCCTGTCTCCTGGCCCTGCTCTATATCCGGGACGAGCTCAGCTACGACCGGTACAACCTCAAGGCCGACCGGATCCATCGCCTGGGCGCCCGCGTCTTCCGGCAGGACCAGGAGCTCAACATCAGCGGCGCCGGCGCGCCCGTCGGCCCCTATCTCGAGGAGCATTTCCCCGAGGTCGAGGACGCGGTCCGCTTCCGGGAGGAAGGGAGCATCCGGGTCAAGGCCGGCGAGCAGAGCTTCCGCGAGACGAACGTCGTCTACACTGAACCGGCCTTTTTCAATGTCTTCACGGTCCCCCTTCTCCGGGGAGACGCGGCGACGGCCTTGGCCTCGCCGCGGACGCTCGTTCTCAGCCGGACGACGGCCGCGAAGTACTTCGGCCGGAACGATCCTCTGGGAAGGTCCCTGCTCGTCGACGGCGAGCAGGAGTGGACCGTGACCGGCGTCTTCGAGGACATTCCTCGGGCCTCCCATTTCCACTTCAACATCCTGCTCTCGTTCGTTTCGCTCGACCTTGAGAGCGACCAGGTGAGCAACTCCTGGATGTCGTTCAACTTCCCGACCTACCTCCTGTTCCGCGAAGGGGCCTCGCCCCGCCCCCTGGCGGACAAGCTGGACGCGCTGATCGCGTCCCGCATGGCCCCGGAGGTCCGGCAGAGCATGGGCATCTCGGTCGACGAGTTCCTGAAGCGGTCGGGGATGCGGATCGAGAACCGCCTGCAGCCGCTCGCCGCGATCCACCTCCGGGCGGGCCAGGGCATCGCCGAGTTCGAGGCCAACAGCGACATCAAGTACATCCGCATCTTCACGGCCGTGTCTCTGTTCATCCTCCTGCTGGCCGTGGCCAACTTCGTCAACCTGGCCACGGCCCGGTCGACGGGGCGGGCCCGCGAGGTCGGCGTCCGCAAGGTCCTGGGCTCGGCCCGCCGGGACCTCATCGGGCAGTTCCTCCTCGAGTCCCTGGTCTTCAGCCTGCTCGCGCTCGCCCTGGCGGTCCTGTTCGTCCGCCTGGCCCTGCCTCTCTTCAACCAGCTGGCCGGTAAACAGATGGCCATCTCGGCGCTGGCGGCGCCCGGTGTCGCGGGCGCGGTCCTCGGCCTGGTCCTGGCCATCGCGCTCCTCGCCGGGGCCTATCCTGCGTTCTACATCTCGGCCTTCCGGCCGGCCCCGGTCCTCAAGGGAGAGCTCGCGAAGGGGCCCCGGGGAGGGCTCCTGAGGCGCGCCCTCGTCGTCTTCCAGTTCGCGGTCTCGGTCGTCCTGATCATCGGGACGGTCGTCGTCTTCCGTCAGCTCCGCTATATCCAGGGCCGGAACGTCGGCTTCGACCGGGAGCAGGTCCTGGTCCTCGACAACACCCATCTTCTCGGGCCGCGGGCGATCGCGCTCAAGGAGGAGATGCTGACCTATCCGGGCGTCGTCGGCGCCTCGCTCTCGGGCTTTCTTCCCGTGCCGTCGAACCGGGCCCGAATGGTCGTCGCCGCCGAAGGCGATCCGGAAGGCTCGACGGCCCCGCCGATCGGGGTTTGGACGGTCGACCACGATTACATCGGGACCTTGGGCATGAGCCTCGTCGCGGGAAGGGACTTCGCCAAGGCCAGGGGGACGGACGCCGAGGCCGTGATCCTCAACCAGGCCGCG
>CAZFBC010000350.1:0-2047 GCA_964517245.1 uncultured Eubacteriales bacterium
GTCTTGCCCGTCTGACGGTCGCCGATGATGAGCTCGCGCTGGCCGCGGCCGATGGGGATCATGGCGTCGATGGCCTTGAGGCCGGTCTGGAGGGGCTCGCGGACGGGCTGGCGGTCGACGACGCCGGGGGCCAGGCGCTCGACGTGCATGTAGATGTCGGTCTGGATGGGGCCCTTGCCGTCGAGGGGCTGGCCGAGCGGGTTGACGACGCGGCCGATCAGGGCCGGGCCGGCCGGGACCTGCATGATGCGGCGGGTCCGCTTGACGATGTCCCCCTCGCGCACGAGGTGGCCCTCGCCGAGGAGGACGACGCCGACGTTCTCCTCCTCGAGGTTGAGGGCCCGGCCGAAGACGCCTCGGGGGAACTCGAGGAGCTCGTTGGACATGACCCGGTCGAGGCCGTGGACGCGGGCGATGCCGTCGCCGACCGAGGTGACCGTGCCGACCTCGCGGATGTCGACGTCCTTGTCGAAGCCTTCGATCTGCTGCTGGATGATCTTGGCGATCTCGTCGGCTTTGATGCTCATGACAACCTCTATTCCTTTCCGAGCCGCTCCCGGAGCGCGGCGAGCCGGCCCTCGACCGACGCGTCGTAGACGATGTGGCCCCTGCTCGCCGAAAGGCCTCCGACGACCGCCGGGTCGATCCGGGCGACCAGGCGGACGGGCCTCTTCTCCGAGGCCTCGAGGCCCCGGGCCAGGCGGTCCCTCTGCGCGGCGGTCAGCGGGACGGCCGAGACGACCTCGTAGGTCACGATCCCGTGTTTGTCGCTCCAGGCCTCGGGGAGCGCGTCGACGACGGCGGCGAGCAGGCCCAGGCGCTTGTGGCGGAGGAGGAGCGCGAGGAAGCGCGCGGCCTTCGGGCCGGTCCCGAGACGGGCCAGGACCTTGTCGAGGACGGCGTCTCTCTTCCGGGCGCCGAAGAAGGGGCTGGTCAGGGCCCGGCGCAGGTCCTCGCGCGCCTCGAAGAGCGCGAGGAAGGCGCGGACGTCGGCCGAGACGGACCCGTACTCCTTCTCGTCCTTGACGGCCAGGACGAAGCCCTGGGCGTACTTCTTAACGAGGGCCGGGTTCTTCATGGAGACGGGACAGCCTGTCGATGGATTTTTCGATGAGGGCGGCGTGGACCTCGGGGTCGAGGCGCCGGCGGATCCTCTCGCGGGCGAGGTCGGTGGCCCGGGCGGCGGCGTAGGCCTTGAGCTCGCGGACGCCCGTCCGGACCTGCTCGTCGAGCTCCTGGCGGGTGAGCTTCTTGAGGCGCTCGGTCTCGTCGCGGGCGGCCCGGGCGATGCGCCCGGCCTCGCGGCGGCCTTCCTCTTCCGCGGCCGCCCGGAGGGCCCCGACTTCGGCCTCGAGGCCGTCGAGCTTGGCCCGGGAATCGCCGGCCCGGGCCTCGGACTCGGACCGTTCCGCCCCGGCCCTGCGGATGGTCTCGCCGACCTCGACCGTCCTCCTGGCCAGCAGGGCCTTGACCGGCTTCCAGCCGACGGCGGCCAGGCCGCCGAAGAGGATCAGGAAGTTGACGACCTTGCCCAGGAAGTCCATGGCCGCCGCGGAGTGCCCGCTCATTCCCCCAGGACCTTCTTCTCGATGGATGCGGCGATCTCCTCCGTGCGCGCGTCGAGCTCCTTCTTGAGGGATTCCATCTCCCTCGTGAGCTCGGCCTTGGCCCTCTCGACCTCGGCCCGGCCCTCGGCCTGGACCTCGCGCACGAGGCGGCTCTTGTCCTTCAGGGCGTCGGCTTCGGCCGCGGCCCGGACGGCGTCGGCCGAGGCGCGGGCCGCCTTGAGGCCGTCCTCGATCCGGCGCAGGTCGTCCCGGTAGGCCTTCAGGGCCCCTTCGGCGGCCGCCTTGTCCTTCGCGATCCGCCCGGCCCGCTCGTCGAGGACGCGCAGGATGGGCTTGAAGAAGACCCGGGTCAGGACGAGGACGAGGACCCAGACGACGGCGAAGACGATCAGGGCCGTGGCGTCGATTTTCAGCATCGGGCGACGTTTCCAGGCGGAAAAGTAGAGTGAACTCTAGCACGAATCGCGACGGATTTCAAT
>CAZFBC010000351.1:0-2047 GCA_964517245.1 uncultured Eubacteriales bacterium
GAGCAGTAGCCCTCGACCTTGACCCCGAAATCCATGTTGAGGACGTGGCCCGGCTCGACCGCGCGGCCGGTCGGCCCGTAGTGGGCCTGGGCCGTGTCGGGGCCGGTGAAGACGGCCGGGCAGGTCGCCCGCCCCCAGGCGGTGGGGAGCTCGCGGCGCTCGGCCTCGGCCAGGATGAAGGCGGCGATCTCGCTCTCGGTCCGGCCCGGCGCGACGAACCGGCCGACGAGGTCGTAGATCTCCTCGGTCGCCCGGACCGCCTGTCTCATCCAGCCGATCTCGGCGGCCGATTTCCGCTCGCGCAGGGCCGAGACGATCCGCTCGGCCGAGACCAGGCGGTCGGCCATCCCGGCCTCGGCCAGGAAGCCGCGGAGGGTCAGGTACATGCCGTGGGTCAGGCCGTCGGCGATCTCGCTTCCCTCGGAGTAGTTGACGGCGATCGTCCCGGGATCGAGCTCTTTCAGGTATTCGAGGAGCGGCTCCCTGACGCCCGTGACATAGCCGACGACCCGGTCGTAGGCCCCGGTCTCCTCGATCGCCTTCTGGTCGTAGAGGCCGACGACGGCCCGGGCTCGGCCGTCGGCCGAGACGACGAAGGCCGAGTGCCAGGTGACGTGGCCCGGGGCCAGGAAGACCAGGGTCGGGTCGCCGCAGATCTCGCTCTCGCGGGTGAACGTGATCCAGCAGTCGACGCCGAACTCCCTGAGCAGCCCGGCGGCCTGTTCGACCTTTTCCCGGATGAGGGTCATGCGCGTCCTCCGGCGGTTCAGGTTGCGAAGCGCTTGAGCTTCTTGAGAAAGACGGCGACGAGCACCGCGGCCGCCAGCATGAGACCGGCGAGGAGCAGGAAGAACTCGTGGTGGGCCAAGCTGCTGTAAGACTTGCCCAGCAGGCCGCTGCCGTAGCTCCCGGCGGCCGTCGCCGCGAACCAGCCGCCCATCATCAGCCCGGCGATCCGGGGCGGCGCGACCTTGGAGACGAACGACTGGCCCATCGGAGAGATGAGGATCTCGGCCAGGGTGACGACGAAGTAGGTCCCGATGAGCCAGGCCGGCGACATGATGTTCTGGTCCCGGTTCCCGCCCGCCAGCGAGGCGAAGACCATGACCCCCATGGCCAGGCTCATGATGAGCATGCCGAGGAGGATCTTGACCGGCGTGGACGGCTCCTTGCCGGCGCGGTTGAGGCGGCCGAAGAGGGTGAGCAGGAGCGGGGTCAGGGCCAGGATGAAGAAGGGCTCGAAGAACTGGTAGGTCTCGGGCCGGAGCCACTTCAGGACGACGGTCGAGCGCTCCGCGAAGAGGGTCAGGCCGAAGGAGTTCTGGTAGAAGGCGACCCAGAAGAAGATGACGATGAGGAAGAGGATGACGAGCGTGGCGATGCGCTGGCGCTCCTCGCGCCCGGCGACGGCCGGGTCGCCGGCGGGGGAGACCGGGGAGGAGGCGGACCTGGCCGGCGCCGCGGCCGCTCCGCCCGTCCCCAGCTTGCTGTCCATGGGCCGGAGGTGGGGCTCGCCGGCCTTGAAGATGATCAGGGCGAAGACCATTCCGACGGCCGCGACCCAGAACGACAGGCTGTAGCTGTGGAAGACGGCGTTGTTGAGCGTGGCCACCAGCGGGGCGATCATGGCCCCCAGGTTGACGCCCATGTAGAAGATGTTGTACCCGGCGTCCTTGAGCTCGGGCCGGCCGGCGTAGAGGTTGCCGACGAGGACGGCCATGTTGACCTTGAAGATGCCGGTCCCCAGGCCGATGAGGAGGAGCCCGAGGTAGAACGTGGTCACCCGGCCGGGCCCGGACACGGCCAGGCCGACGTAACCGAGGGCCATCAGGAACGCGCCCGCCCGGACGGTCCGGATCTGCCCGACGACCTTGTCCCCCAGCCAGCCGCCGAGGAGCGGCACGAAATAGCAGAGCGCCAGGAAGAGGCCGTAGATGTCCCCCTTGCGCCCGTCGGGCCAGCCGAGGACCTTGTCCATGTAGAGGACGAGGATGGCCATGAGCGTGTAGAAGCCCACCCGCTCCCACATCTCGGTGAAGAAGATGAA
>CAZFBC010000352.1:0-2040 GCA_964517245.1 uncultured Eubacteriales bacterium
GGTGATTCTTCACGCCTTCCCGGTCCGGAGCTGATGGGAGGAGTCCGCATCTCCGCACCGTGAAGGCTGAATCACCGCTTGATGCTCGCTCCGGCGACGCCCCTCGCCCCGCATCCCGAGGCGGCCGCAGCGTGACGTGCGGCCGATCTAAAAAATAGACTACTAATATAGTAGGATATGTTGTATAATGTGTCGGGGTGAGAGGTGAGCCCGAGGCCGGGGAGGGTGATGACTTGTCTTGCGGCTCCGGGCGGCGTAAGATAAGGGGCCTGACACCGGAACGAAGAGGAGTCTCCGATGAGAGAGAAAGTCGAACTGGCTTTGAACAAGGTCCGGCCCGCCCTGCAGGCGGACGGCGGCGACGTGGAGCTCGTCGAGGTCGGCGAAGACGGCGTCGTCAAGGTCCGGCTCAAGGGGGCCTGCGGCGGCTGCCCGATGTCGCAGCTCACCCTGAAGATGGGCATCGAGCGGATCCTCAAGAAAGAGGTCCCCGAAGTCACGTCGGTCGAGTCCGTCTGAGGCCGTTTCGGGGCCGCTACCGGCGGAGCCCGCGCCGTCGCGGGGCCGCGCCGGGAACGGGGGGCGACATGAGAAGAGCGTATTTCGATCGCATCGCGGCGACGCCGGTGCTTCCCGAGGTCGAGGAGGCCATGCGGCCGTTCTTCACGGAGGCGTTCGGCAACCCCCAGAGCCTCCACGCGGCCGGTCGCGAGGCCCAGGAGGCCGTCGAAGAGGCCCGCGGGGACGTCGCCGCCCTCATCGGGGCCGAGCCCTCCGAGATCTATTTCACGGCGAGCGGCACCGAGGCCAACAACTTCGCCGTCAAGGGCCTGGCCATGGGCCAGCAGGCCCGGGGCCGGCGCGTCGTCGTCTCGGCCGTCGAGCATTCCTCCGTCCTCCAGTCGGTCAAGGCCCTGGAGCGGCAGGGGTTCGCCTCGACCCTCGTCCCGGTCGACCGGGACGGCCGGGTCGACCCGGCCGCCCGCGCCGCGGCCCAGGCCGACGACACGGTACGCGTCGCCGTGAGGGCGGCCAACAGCGAGGTCGGGACGGTCGAGCCGGTCGCGGAGATCGCCGCGGCCTGCCGCGCGCGCGGGGTCCTCTTCCACACGGACGCCGTGGCGGCGGCCGGCAGCCTGCCCCTCGACGTCCGGGCCCTCGGCGTCGACGCCCTGAGCCTGGCCGGCGACCAGTTCCACGGGCCCAAGGGCGGGGCGGCCCTCTTCGTGCGCAAGGGGGCGCGCATCCTGCCGCTCGTCGACGGCGGCATCCAGGAGGACGGACGGCGGGGCGGGACGGAGAACGTCCCGGCCCTCGTCGGCCTGGGCCGCGCGGCGCGCCTGGCCCGCCGCGACATGGAGGCCCGTCGCGCCGCCGTCGTGCCGCTGAGGGACCGGCTGCTCGAGGAGCTGCCGCGGCGGATCGGACGCGTCGTCGTGACGGGCTCCCGGGCCGACCGCCTGCCCTACCACGCCAGCTTCTGCGTCGAGTTCATCGAGGGCGAGGCCATGCTCCTCGGCCTCGACATGGGCGGCGTGGCCGCCTCGAGCGGCTCGGCCTGCACGTCCAAGGCCCTCAAGGCCTCGCACGTCCTGCTGGCGATGGGGCTCGACCACGCCCTGGCGCAGGGCTCGCTCGTCTTCAGCCTGCCCGTCGGGGCCGAGGCCGGGGACGTCGACCGCCTGCTCGAGGTCTTCCCGCCGGTCGTCGACCGGCTGCGGCGGATGTCGCCGCTCTACACGGCCTACCTGAAGGAGAAGGGACGATGATGTACAGCGACAAGGTCATGGACCACTTCGCCAACCCCCGCAACGTGGGCGTGCTGGCCGAAGCCGACGGCGTCGGCGAGGTCGGCAACCCCGTCTGCGGCGACATGATGACGTTCTACATCAAGGTCGACGGCGACCGCCTGGCCGACGTCAAGTTCCAGACGTTCGGCTGCGGCGCCGCCATCGCCGTCTCCAGCATGGTCAGCGAGATGGCCAAGGGCCGGACCCTCGACGAGGCCATGGCCATCACCAACGACCTGGTGGCCGAGGA
>CAZFBC010000353.1:0-1992 GCA_964517245.1 uncultured Eubacteriales bacterium
CGTCGACGCTCCACTTCCCGGTCTTGAACTGGAAGAAGACGAACCCCGCCAGGATCAGGACGACGACGAGGAGGACTTCCCTAAATTTCATGACCCTTGTCCGGGGCGGGCGTCTCGGAGCGCCCGTCCTTCTCCTTGAGACCGAGCCAGAGCTTGTTGGCGCCCCAGACGATCAGGATGACGGGCCAGAAGCGCCAGACGGCGTCCCAGACGTCGACGTCGAACTGTCCGAGCAGGAAGATGACGCCGAAGACGATGAGGATGATGCCCCAGACGAGAGAATTGCTTCTTTTCGGATCTGCCATGACGGGCCTCCCTTACTTGTCTTTCTTCGACCTGGACATCGAATCGACCACGAGCTTGAGACCGACGACGATGACCGCCAGGGGCCAGAAGTCGGCCACCGTGCCGTAGGCGATGACCTCGAAGTTGGCCAGGATGAGCACGACGCCGAGGACGATGAGGAACGCGCCCCAGAAGACCGATCCCGACCGGACGGCTTCGGGCAGGTCCCGGACCATGTCCTCCTCCGGCTTCCCGCCGGCGGCCGCCGCGTTGATCGCCTTGGCCGACTGGATGTTGTCGAAGAACTGGTAGAACAGGAACCCGGCCAGGAACAGCCCCATGAACGGCTGGGCGCCCCCGTAGCGCTGCGAGTGGACCAGGCCGGCGAAGACGATCAGGTGGAACAGCGCCTTGGTGAACTGGCCGTTGTAAAGGGCGCCGGCCCCGAACGGGAAGATGACCGACAGGATGCCGGCCAGGCCGGGCGACTTCAGCGGCCTCTGAAGGTTCTGCGGGACGACGGTTCTTTCTTCCATGTCTCATACCTCCGTATGGGATGTCATTGCTTTTTTTCGTCTCCCCCGAGCAGGCCCAGGGTGTTGAACGACTTGAGGACGTCGGCCGAGACCGCCCGGACCTCGCCCTTGAGGCCGCCGGCGTCGGCGTAGAGCTTCTCGACCGTGCCGACGCCGCGGTGGAACTGGACGCTGATCTGCTTCCGGACGCCCCGTCCCTCCGGGTGGAAGAGGACGAACGACAGGGCGATGAAGACCGCGGTGAGCGCGGCGTAGACGGGCTGCAGGGCCGGCCGGGTCAGCCAGTCGAAGACGGGACCGAGAACGGGCCGGGCGGTCCGCTTCCGGCCCGCGGCGGCGGCCTCCGGGATGGCGTAGAGGCGGGCCATGAGGCCGGCCGAAGGCTCGGCTTCGGGGAATCCGGCCGTCGCGGCCAGGGTCTCTTTCAACAGGCCGAGGAGCCCGGCGCACGCGGGACAGGCGCCGAGGTGGGCCTCCACCTCGGCTCTCTCCGCGGCGGCCAGCTCCCCTTCGAGATAGGCCGACAGCAGTCCTTCGATCCGTTCGCAGGTCATGAGATGCCTCCCCGGCTGTCTTCGAGGACCCGGGCCAGCTGGAGGCGCGCCCGGTTGACGCGCGACTTGACCGTGCCCAGGGGCAGGCCGAGGATCTCGGCGACCTCCTCGTAGCTCTTGCCCTGCAGGTCCCTCAGGACGACGACCATCCGCATCTCCGACGACAGGCGGTTGAGTCCCTCCCAGACGAGGGCCTTCGTCTCCGCGGCGACGAGGCTGTCCTCCGGCCCGTCGGAGGCGGCGTGGGCGTAGACGCGTTCGTCGAACTCGTCCCGCTGCGTCCGCTCCCATTTGGTCCGGCGGTACTCGTCGATGAGGTGGTTCTTGGCCAAGGTCAGGAGCCAGGCCGTGAAGTTCTTGCCGGAGTCGTATCGCGGCAGGGCGCCGTGAAGCTTGAGGAAGATCTCCTGGGTCCTGTCCTCGGCTTCCTCCCGGCTCCCGGAGAACTGATAGGCCATGCTAAAGATCCTCCTGGCGAACGCGTCCACCAGCGTTTTCCAGGCGCCCGGACTGCCTTCCAGGCAGTCCCTGATGATCGCGTCCAAATCCACTCAATTCACCTCGGTTGACGGAATCGGATGGGTCAAAGTTCCATTCCCGGCCCATTTTCTTATAAA
>CAZFBC010000354.1:0-1982 GCA_964517245.1 uncultured Eubacteriales bacterium
TCTTGATCGGGAAGTCCTGGACGACGCTCATCTCGGTCTTCTCGACCTCCTCGAGCTCGGCCGGCTCGGCCAGGGGCGCGGACAGGGCCAGGCCCTCGGGCAGGGCGCCCATGATCGACTTGAGGTGCCACTTCCCCCAGCCGGAGTCGGCGAGGAGGATGAACTCCTTCCGGTATTTCTTGTCGAGAAGGGCGCTGAGGCTGAGGCAGGTCAGGTCGAAGAGATCGCTCGAGGCCTCCAGGCCGAAGAACTTGTGGACCAGGTCCTCGGCCGTCGCCGAGCACCCGGTCGCGACGAGCTCGTCCGCGATCTCCTGGACCTTCTCCGGCAGGATCTCGACCCGCTTGGACGCGAGATGCCAGGAGTCCTTCCAGCCGAAGACGGCCGGGTCCTTGGCCAGCCGGGCGCGGAGGTTCCGCTCGAGCGTCTTGAGGTCGCGCTCGGTCATCGGCAGCTCGGTCAGCCGGGGGTCGTCGCCCTTGGCCATGATCTCCGAGGCCGCGGCCCGGCCCTCGATGTTCGAGGGCAGGAGGACCTGGGTCCTGGTCTTTTTCATGTAGTCGACGTACTTGCGGAAGACGCCGCCGCCGGGGTAGTCGACCTCGAGCATCTCGCAGTCGAAGTGCTTGGAGAAGGTCTTGGCGACGACCTTGAGGATGACCCGGCCCTCGAAGTGCTCGACGGACTTGCTGCCGACGGTCAGGGGCTCGCTGTATTCCTTCTCGATGAGGTCGCCGACCTCGTAGCGGGCGTAGGGGTCGTATTTCTTGACGTCCTGGGTCCTCTCCACGGCCGTCTTCTCGAAAGCCAGCTTCCCGGCGAGCTCCGCCGTGGCCTGGGGCTGGAGCGTCTGCCCGAGCAGTCGCTCCACGTGGGAAAGGTCCTCGGTGGACACCGTGGTCAGGTGAGTCGCTTCGTCGCTCATGGTCAGTCTTTGGCCCCCATCAGCGCGAGGAGGATGGCCTTCTGGGCGTGGAGGCGGTTCTCGGCCTCGTCGTAGACGACCGAGTTGGCCGAGTCGATGACCTCGTCGGTGACCTCGTCGCCGCGGTGGGCCGGCAGGCAGTGCATGAACAGGGCGTCCTTCTTGGCGCGGGCCATGAGCCCGGCGTTGACCTGGTAGGGCGCGAAAATGCGGGCCCGGGCCTCCTTTTCCGCCTCCTGGCCCATGGACGCCCAGACGTCGGTGTAGACGGCGTCGGCCCCGCTCACGGCCTCCTCGGCGGAGGTCGTCAGGGTCAGCGCGAAGCCGGTGGACCGGCCGTCCTCCCGGGCCGACCGGACGATGTCGGGGTTCGGCTCGTAGCCGGCGGGCGTCGCGACGGCCATCTTGGTCCCGCCGCGGGCGGCGGCCAGCATGAGGCTGTGGCAGACGTTGTTGCCGTCGCCGACATAGGCCAGCCTGACCCCGGCGAGCGCGCCCTTGTGCTCGCGCAGGGTCTGGAAGTCGGCCATGGCCTGGCAGGGGTGGGACAGGTCGGTCAGGGCGTTGATGACCGGGATCCGGCAGCTCGCGGCCAGGTCGACGGCGATCTGGTGCCCGAAGGTCCGGATCATGATCCCGTCCACCCAGCGCTCGAGGTTCTTGCCGATGTCGTAGGCGCCCTCGCGGGAGCCCATCTGGATGTCGGAGGGGGCCAGGTAGATGGCCTCGCCGCCGAGCCGGAGCATGCCCGCCTCGAAGGTCATCCGCGTGCGCAGGGAAGGCTTCTGGAAGATCATGGCCAGGATCTTGTTCTTGAGGGCCTTGCGGTACTTGTCGGGGTGCTTCTTGACCTCGTCGGCGAGGTCGAGCATCTGGTCGAACTCGTAGACGCTCAGGTCGCGTATGGACAGGAAATCTTTCTGCATCGCGGTTCCTCCTAGGTTGAAGCGACGATCCGGGTGCCCGACCGGTTGATCAGGGCGGCCTTGAGGTGGGTGTCCTTGGTGATGAGGACCTCCCGCCCGCCGGCCTCGATGAACTCGACGGCGGCCCGGAT
>CAZFBC010000355.1:0-1978 GCA_964517245.1 uncultured Eubacteriales bacterium
CCCGTTGCCGGCAATACATACTTGAAGGTCGTCGTGAAATAGGCCTTTTGGCGGGTCCCGCCCCTCAGATACCGCCGCCCTCCCGCTCGCCCTTGACGAGCGACCGATGGGCGTGAACCAGCCTCCAGCCCCCGGCCGCCCTGGCGTAGTCCGCGGTGCAGTTCCAGGGGACGCGCGACCCGACCGCGCCGTCCGGGCCGAGGGTCGCGCACAGGAGCTGATAGAACAGGACGGCCGAGTCCTCGAAGACCCGAAGCCGGGCGCGTCGGGATTGAACCAGGTGACCTCGGGCCAGGCCGAAAAGGACCGTCGCCTTGACGGCCGCGTCACGGATCATGACAGCGCTCACGGCTTCAAGGCGCCTCGAGCCGGAAAAGATAGATGTACAGCTCGTTGGCTTCGAGCGATCTGTCGACGCGATCGAGGACGAAGCCGGCGCTCTCCATCTGGGCGCGCATCTTTTCCGGCGTCGTCCCTTCGCCCCGGCCGTCCTTTTCAGGGACCCATTCGGCGATGGCCAGGCGGCCGGTCGGCTTCAGGGCCGGGCGCGCCCTGCTCATGAGAGCGACGGGGTCGCCGAAGTGATGGTACGAAGAGATGACGAAGATGAGGTCCAGCTTCCCGGCCGGGAGCTTGGGGTCGGCGGGGTCGCCGAGAACGGTCTCGACGTTGGCGAAACCGGCGCGGCTGCAGCGCTCGGCGAGGTGCCGCAGGGCATCGGCGTCGATGTCCTCCGCGTAGACCTTGCCCTCCGGGCCCACCCGATCGGCCAGATGGACGACGTAGCGGCCCCGGCCGGCGCCGATCTCGGCGATGGTCATGCCGGCGGCGGCGCCGATGATGTCCATGACCCGGCCGGGAGGCTGGAGCCGGTTGAGGCGGGCCTCGTTGGCGTTCTCGGGTGCGACGCGGCTGTCCTGGGCCGGAAGGATCGCCGTCCACAGGCCCAGGAGGACGATGAAGAACACGCGCTTTCTCATGGTCTGCTCACCTCGCTCACAATGGCTTGATCTTGCCCCCGGAATAAAGGAACCCGGCTCCCGGCCGATCGGCGACGCCGACCTCGACGTCCAAGCCGAGAGCCCTGACCTTCTCGGCAAACCTCGCGTACTGTCGCTCGCGTCCGCCGTCGTGCATCGGGAAGACGGCGCGGGGCTTGAGGGCCCGGATGGCGTCGATCTCGCCGCCGAAGGTCGGGGTGAACATGAGGTCCGGCTCGGGCGCTTGCCCGGCCAGATAGGCGATGTTGCCGCCGAAGACCGGGTCCTTCATCCCCCGGCTGCTGCCGTGGTCGCCGGCGTGGAAGATCGTCAGGCCGTCGACCCTGACCAGGAAGGACGATTCGGGAGTGCTGTCACCTTCGTGATAGATGTTCAGGATCTCGAGGCCGCGGTCCTCGACGACACGCCTTTCCCGCCCGAAACGGACGTCCGCGGGCGAGCCGGCTCCCTCCCACCCCCAAACGTAACGGATGCCCTTGACGGCGGTCCGCCACTCCAGGATGCGGGGATCGAAGTGGTCCGAATGGACATGTGTCACGAACACGGTCACGTTCCGGCCGTCGAGTTCGGCGGGCTCGACGGATCCGTCGGCCAGAGAGCGCCGGCCGGACCGACCGGGCGGCTCGGTGTAATCGAAAATGAGCAGGTGGTTCCGCGTTTGGACCGCCCAGCCGCTGTGGAACAGATACCGGATGACGGCCTGACCGGCTTCGAGCTCGCCGTCGGGGGTCCGCCGCGAGGGCTCCTGACCGCCTCGCGCCGCGGGGGCCGTGACCAGACCGGCCAGCGCCAACGCGATGACCGCGAGCCGACCCGCGTTGAACTTGGGCTCCTTCGTGATCATGCGCGTCACTCTTCAAAGGCCTTGGCCGGCGTCCCGGGCAGCAGGAGGATGATGTCCTTGTAGTATTGCCGGACCAGCTCGATCTTGCCGGGCGCGTCGCCCTCGAGCCGGATGGGCAGATGGCCGATGGCGA
>CAZFBC010000356.1:0-1959 GCA_964517245.1 uncultured Eubacteriales bacterium
CTTGCAAAAATAGGATTTGCGCCGCAAGAAGGCTTTTTTCCAGTGTTAAGCAATCGGTTATGTGTTTTTAAGTTTACGATTCTACTATTTTGATTTCTTCATCCGTTAAGTCGTACAATTTATATACAAGCTGATCGATCTGTTTATCTGTGAATTCGATTTGACGTTTCAGCATTTCAGTCGCCTGGGGAACTTTGGATTCGGCCAGTTTTTTATTTAACTCCAGCATGTTGTTGACAAGGCTAACAGTCTGATCGTGCCGAAAAACATCGGCAGGATCGTCGAAGTTGATGGTGCGGATGGGGAGCTTGGATATATACATCGGTTTATATTCAAAATATCCGCCCTGTTTTGTCGACGAAATATACATGACGCATTAATTAATTGCACATAATTGGGCAAGATCATTGTTCGGAGATGCCCACTCAGCAATTTTATTAAATACAGTTTTACGTAAATCTTCTAATTTCTCGAAATATTGATTGTGAGTACTATGCCGACGAAGCATTTTCCATACACGCTCAATGTGATTTAATTCCGGGCTATAAGCAGGTAAGAAGTCCAAACGAAAACTCTTTGAATGCTTATCAAGCCATCCGGAAAGAACTTTTGCATGATGGAATCTCGCATTATCAAGGATGACAACCATGGTTTTACCGTTTCCTATATGCTTTATTAACTCTGAGAAAAATGTCTCAATTGTTTGCGCATTAAATTTGTCTTCTTCGCACGCAACCAATGTTCCATCTTCGGCCTTCACCGCACCAATAATACCTAACTTTTTTCGGGTAGGTGCATGTAGAGCAATTGGATCCTTTTCATCTTTTGGGAACCATGCGGCTAAACGAGAACCGTGTTGTTGGAAATGGCATTCATCCATAAACCAAATATCGATATCATCGCTTTTTGCCAGTTCTTTTAATTTTTTTATATGCCTCCTGGGCCTTTTGATCTGCTTTTGCAATCACAGGTCGAGGTTTTCGACGTCGAAAGCCCAATTTGTGAAAAAGGCTTTGACACCGACGCACCTTCAGTTCAACATCAAATTTTTGCTTCAGGTGATGGCTCAGCAATTTTCCATCCCACAAGTTCTGGGAATATCCAAAGTCACCAGGTGGACGTCGCAGATCTTGAGCAAGGACTTCTCTCTCTTCATCGGAAAGTCGCGCTTTTCTTCCAGATCGTGCAGCATCTCGCAAGCCATCTATTCCATCTTCGTTAAAGCGTTTCGCCCAATACTGGACAGTTCTCAAACCATCACTGAAAAGCGCAGCAACTTCTGCACATGTTTTTCCGTCAGTAATCAACAAAATACAGTGAAGACGGTGCTGGAATCTAGTTTCATCAGTTCGTTGGATCTCAGCCTGAATAATTGGTTTTACTTCTTCCGCATTATCAATTGTAATTCGTTTCATAGTGTCTCCTCCTTTCGGAGATCACTATAAACTATTTTTATTTTATTCGCAATATTTTATTGCGTTATGTATATCTTACCATACACCAAATGTAGAAGTTTTCAACAATTTTAGATAAATCATTATAACAGATAGTTATATAAGGTATAAACTACCTGTAGAAATCGAACATCATTAGAAATACTCTTTTTGCGCCTAATTATTGCATTTCAAGACAAAAACTATTTAATTTTGAAATTTAGATATCTTTGCCGGAAATTCAGGGTATTTGATTTACCGATGCCTCGATATAGTGGATATAGAAAAGTACAGATCTTTTTCCAGTACTGACCAGACACACATGCGAATTTGTCCAGGAGAAATTCGCATTTTCAGTCCTAAATGATTCTTGGTGCATGTTAATGTCTATCGAGGCTGGTGTATGTTAGAAGTTGTGTTTTAATCATCCGACATTATTTATAAATAACCTATCTTTTCGGAAAAACTGGTCACAATAGTGACATCTCTCCATACAACAGTTTTCCGCATCTCCATGGAAATTGAA
>CAZFBC010000357.1:0-1958 GCA_964517245.1 uncultured Eubacteriales bacterium
CGGCCATGGAAGACTCCAACGACATCTACGTCTGCGAGAACTGCGGCAAGTACCTGGTCTCGGCCCGCAAGAAGAAGAAGTAATCAGTCGACGCCGGCGGCGGCCAGGTTCCGGGGGACGAGCAGCTTGAAGACGGGATACGTCTGCGCCCCCCGCCCCCACTGGCTGACGATGTCCCGGTCGAAGAAATTCCAGACGAGCAGGCCGTCGTCGCTCTCCGGCTCGAGGAGGTAGGCGGCCAGCCGGCCCAGGGGCTGGGCCGTGCGGACGAGGAGCGTCCCGGCGGGGAACTCCCGCGTCTCGAGGGCGGCCTCGCCCTTGACGGTGTTGGTCCGGTGGCCCTGGTAGAGGCGCTCGGCCCCCTTGATCTCCCTGATCCGGAACGCTTCGGCCTCGAGGGTCGCGGCCTCGGTCAGGCGCTCGACGGCGACGCCGTGCCGGAGAAGGTTGTCCAGGACCTCGGCGGAGGCCGACGGGACGAGGTAGGCGAAGGGGAGCCGGACGGAGCGCGTCGGGACGAAGTCGGCGTAGTAGGGCATGACGTAGGTCTTCCTGCGGTCGGTCGGCCTCATCCGGGGGTAGGGGCCGGCGGCGGCCTCGCCGGCCGGGGCCTCCATCTCGTAGCCGAGGATGGCGATCTTGCCGGGCAGGGGCCGGGCCTCGATGTCGAGCCCGAAGGTGTCGGCCCCGGAGGGGGCCAGGCCGCGCGCGACCGCGCGGGCGTCGGCCTCGGCGACCCGGCGCCGGAGGTCCGCGGCGTTGGCGGCGCAGTGGTCGAGGATGGCCTTGAGCAGGTTGTAGTTGCCGAGGACCCGGGTCCGGAAATCGGCGTAGCTGTAGTTCTCGTCGAGGATAGCCAGGCGGTTGCGGAGGCCGACGTAGTTGGTCACGTAGCGGGGATGGTGGCCGTAGGTCCGCCAGCCCTTCTCCATGTCCCGGGCGTCCATCGGGTCGCCGTAGGGGACCGACAGCGTGCCGTACGTCCTCTCGAGCGCGGCGTCGACGGCCGGGAGCATCGTGTCGCGGGCGTAGGCGATCAGGTCCGGGTCGCCGTTCGGGCAGAGGGGCCAGGAATAGGTGACGGGCTCCTCGTGGTAGGAGCCGTCGGTCGTGTGGCAGTCGACGAGGAGCAGGGGGTCCCAGCGCAGGAGGACGTTGCGGACGAGGCCCCGCATCTCGGGGCTCTCGAGCTTGACGGCGTCCCGGTTGAGGTCCAGGTTCTGGCCGTTGTGGCGGACGCCCGAGCCCTTCTCCGGGCCGACCTGGCCGCGCCGGTTGTCGGGGCTCATCTTGTCGTTGCCGTCGGCGTTGAAGATGGGGGCGACGAGCAGGACGACCTTGTCGAGGTAGGGGAGCTTGGGGTCGAGGAGGATGTCCCGGACGAGCATCAGCGTCGCCTCCTTGCCCTCGACCTCGCCGGCGTGGATGTTGGCCTGGAAGTAGACGACGGCGCGCTTGTCGTGGCGCAGGGCCAGGGGGTCGCGGGGCAGGGGCTTGCCGACGACGAGGAGCGGGATGGCCCGGCCCTCGGTCGAAACGGCGATCGTCTCGACGCGGACGAGGGGCGAGAGCTTCTGGAGGTCGCGGATGAAGGCCAGGACGTCGGCGTAGGTCGACGTCGCGGCGTAGCCGCTCGCCTCGGCGACGGTCACGGGCCCGGAGGCCGGCGGCGGCGGGGGCGGGACCGGGACGGGGGCCGCCTGCGGCTTTTTGGCCTGGGCGGCGGCGGGGCCGGCGACGAGCAGGAGGACGGCGAGGGCGACGAGGGTTCCGCGGGCTGGCTTCATGGGCACCTCCGTGCTTTGGACGTCGGGACGACGAGTTTATTCCACTTTAAATGGGGGACACAATACCTATCCCCCAATTCATGAGACTCCGCTTCCCGCCGCTCCCCGGTTTAGGTTACGATAGGGGCATGGCGACCTGGGGCGTCGGGCCCGACAAGGAGCAGGCCCTCG
>CAZFBC010000358.1:0-1958 GCA_964517245.1 uncultured Eubacteriales bacterium
GTTCGCGCGCGGCCAGGTCGCCGCCGGGCATGGGCACGGGCTCGAACCGGGCGAACCTCTCGCAGCCGTCGTAATCGGCCAGCAGGAATTCCCCGCCCCAGGCCGTGCCGTCCTCGCCGTAGCCGTAGCCGTCGAGGGCCACGCCGAGGACGCGCCGCGCCGGGACGTGGCCGTGCTCGAGCAGCGGGGCGAGGACGTGGGCGTGGTGGTGCTGGACGCGGAAGTGGGGGATGCCCATCCCGGCCGCGTAGCGGGTCGTCCGGAAGCCGGGATGGAGGTCGGTGACGACGGCGTCGGGCCTGGCGTCGAAGAGGCGCAGGAGATGGGCCAGGGTCTCCTCGAAGTAGCCGAAGTTCCGGTAGTCGTCGAGGTCGCCCAGGAACTGGCTGGTGACGACGTAGCCGCTCTTATAGAGGGAGACGGTGTCCTTGAGCTCGCCGCCGAGGGCGACGAGGACGCGGTCGGAGCGCAGCGCCTCGGGGACCGCCTGGGGGTGGGGCACGTAGCCCCGGGCCCGGCGGACGAAGAGCGGCCGCCCCGCCACGACCTTGACCACGGAATCGTCCGCCCGCATCGCGATCGGCCGGTCGTGGGTCAGGACGGCGTCGCAGAGGCCGCGGATGCCCTCGGCCTCGTCCTTGGCGATCGGCGCGTCCTTGGCGTTGGAGCTCGTGGCCACGACGGCCCCGAGGCGCTCGAGGAGGAGCCGGTGAAGGGGCGTGTAGGGCAGCATGACGCCGACCTCGTCGAGGCCGGGCGCGATGAGCGGGACGTCCGCCGTCTTCCGGAGCAGGACGATGGGCCGGCGCGGCGAGACGAGGAGCCGGCGCTCGGCCGGGCCGACGGCGGCGAAGCGGCGGACGGCGGCGAGGTCGCGGGCCATGAGGGCCAGCGGCTTGGTCCGGCGGTCCTTGGCCCGGCGCAGGCGGGCGACGGCCGCGCGGTTGAACGGGTCGCAGACGAGGTGGAAGCCGCCGAGCCCCTTGACGGCCACGATCCGGCCGGCCTCGACGAGCGCGGCGGCCCCGTCGACCCCCCCGGCGAGCCGGCGGCCGGTCCGGGCGTCGCGGAGGGTCAGGCGGGGCCCGCAGGCGGGGCAGGCGATGGGCTGGGCGTGGTGGCGGCGGTCGAGCGGGTCCTCGTACTCCCGGCGGCAGTCGGGGCACATGGGGAACCCCGCCATGGTCGTGCGCGGCCGGTCGTAGGGCAGGCCCCGGACGATGGTGTAGCGCGGCCCGCAGTTGGTGCAGTTGGTGAAGGCGTAGCGGTGGCGGCGCGCGCCGGGGGTCGCGATCTCCTCGAGGCAGTCGGGGCAGGTCGCGATGTCGGGGGAGATGAAGACGAAGCCGGCGGCGTCGCGCGTCGCGCGGATCTCGAAGCCGCGGAGGCCCTCGGGCCGGGCGGGCCGGGCCTCGAGCCTCTCGACGACGGCCAGGGGCGGCAGCCCGGCGAGCAGGGCGGCGGGGAAGCCCTCGCGGACGGCGCCGGCCGGCCCCTCGACGTGGATCTCGACGCCCGAGCCGGCGTTGGCGACCCAGCCGTCGAGGCCGAGGCCGCGGGCGACGCGGTAGACCGAGGGGCGGAATCCGACGCCCTGGACGACGCCGAACGCGGTCAGGCGGGAGGCGGCGCGGCGCGGGCTCACGGGCGGGACCTCCGGCGGGCGGCCTCCAGGCTGTAAAGGCAGCCGCAGTAGTCCTGGCGGTAGAGCCCGCTCCGGCGGCTGAGCTCGACGCTTTTCTTGAAGCCGTCCTTCTTCTTGAAATCCGCCTCGAGGAAGGCCAGGCCGTGGCGGGCGGCGAACTGCCGGCCGATGCGGTTCATGACCGCGGCCTTTTTCCAGGGGCTGAGGCTCATGACCGTGGCGAAGGCGTCGAAGCCGTCGCGGGCCGCCCGCTCGGCCGTGCGGCGGAGGCGCGCGGCGTAGCAGACGTCGCAGCGGCGCCCCTTCTCCGGCT
>CAZFBC010000359.1:0-1950 GCA_964517245.1 uncultured Eubacteriales bacterium
GCGGGCGGCGACGGCCCGCGAGGCCATCCGGGTCATCGGCTCGCTCGCCGAGGCCTACGGCTACGGCTTCCACGACGACGGCGAAATGCTGGCCATCGCCGACCCCAAGGAAGTCTGGATGTTCGAGATCGTGCCCGCGTGTCCGCTGTGGACGCCGGAGAGCGGCAAGCCCGGGGCCGTCTGGTGCGCCCAGCGCGTCCCGGACGACCACGTCAGCGTCTGCCCCAACGAGTCCCGCATCGGCGAGATCGACCTCGGGAACGCGGACTTCTTCATGGCCTCCCCGAACGTCGTTTCGCTCGCCGTCGAGATGGGCTTCTACGACCCGGAGGGCGGCAAGCCCTTCAACTGGAAAAAGGCCTATTCGCCCGTCCAGGGCTCGGCCGCGAGCACGGAGGGACGCCGCTCCCGGATGTGGCGCTTCTTCGACCTCGTCGCGCCGTCCCTGAAGCTCGGTACCGGGACGCCCAACATGGACTTCCCCTTCTCGGTCAAGCCGGACCGGAAGATCTCCGTCCAGGATGTCATGGCCATGACGCGCGACAAGTCCGAGGGCACGGTCTTCGACCCGGTCAAGGGCATCCGCGGCGGCCCCTTCAAGAACCCGCACTACTACAAGGGGACCCGTCTCATCAGCGTCCCCAACGTCGAGTACACGAGCCTGACGCAGTGCCGCGGCTGGCTCCCCGACCCCGTCGGCGGCATCGTCTGGGTCGCCCTGGGCGTCCAGGACACCTCCTGCTACGTCCCCTTCTACGCCGGCGCGACCGACCTCCCCCGCTCGTTCTCGCTCGGCGACCACTTCGTCCTCGACCGCGACTCGGCCCGGTGGGCCTTCGACTACGTCGACTTCCACGTCCAGGTGGCCTACAGCGCCGCCATCGAGGACGTCCAGGCGGCCCAGAAGACGTGGGAGGACGGCGCGGTCGGGCGCATCGCCGAGATCGACGCGCTGGCCGCGGACCTCTACAAGAGAAGCCCCCGGGAGGCCGCGAAGTACGTCACCGGCTTTTCGCTGAACAACGCGGACAACGTCGTCAAGGCCTGGTGGAAGCTCGGCGACGACATCTGGGTCAAATACAACCATCTCAGCCAATACGACCCCGAGAAACGGCGCCGGGGCCGCGGCCCGGCCGTCGACCCCGTCTGGTGGGACCGGGCCGTCCGGGCCGTCGACGCCATGGCCGGGCCCGACCAGTGATCGGGCCGCCGGCGTGAACAAGGAGGGTATCGTGAAAAAGACGCATCTCGTGTCCGTCGGGCTCGCGCTCGTCCTGGCCGTCTTTCTGGCCGGCCACGTCCCCCCGGCCGCCGGGCCGGACCGGGACGGGATCGGCGGCGCGGCCTTCGACAAGGACGGCTGCACGGTCATCATCGTGGGCAAGGACGCCTCGGCGGACGGGTCGGTCATGACCACGCACACGTGCGACTGCGGCGTCTGCGACTGGACGTTCCGCCACGTTCCCGCGGCCGACCACAAGCCCGGCTCGACCCGCAAGATCTACCACATCTCGCAGTACAAGACCTGGCCCCCCTCGGAAGGCCTCAAGTGGGACCTCGTCAAGAAGGACCTCGCCGGCCTCGAGATCCCCCAGGTCCCCCACACCTACGCCTATCACCACGGCAGCTTCGGCTACATGAACGACCGGCAGGTGGCCATCGGCGAATCGACCATCGGCTGCCAGCGCAAGATGCAGAACCCGACGCCGGCGGCCAAGTTCGACCTGACCATGCTGACGCTCCTGGCCATGGAGCGCGGGGCGACGGCCCGCGAGGCCATCCGGGTCATGGGCGCCCTGGCCGAGAAGCACGGCTACGGCTTCCACGACGACGGCGAGATGCTGGCCGTGGCCGACCCCAACGAGGTCTGGATCTTCGAGATCATGCCCGTGGGGCCGCTGTGGACGCCGGAGAGCGGCAAGCCCGGGGCCGTCTGGTGCGCCCAGCGCG
>CAZFBC010000360.1:0-1948 GCA_964517245.1 uncultured Eubacteriales bacterium
ACCCCGACGTCGGCCGGATCCTCAACCGGGCCATGGCCAAGGACGCCGCGGACCGGTACGCGAAGATCGGCGACATGGCGGCGGACATCAGGAAGCTGCTGGCCGACGCCGCTCCGGGGAAAGGCCTCGGCCTGCGGGGCTGGCGGGCGAAGGCCGCTGCGGTCGCGGGCGCGGCCGTCATCGTGACGCTGGCCGGGATCGTCGTTCTCCGGCCGAAACGCGCGTCGGCGCCGCCGGCCGGGCCCAAGCCCGTCAAGGTTCTCATCGCCGACTTCGAGAACAAGACCGGTGACGCCGTGTTCGACGGCGCGCTGGAGCAGACGTTCGGGATCGGGCTCGAAGGGGCGTCCTTCATCACGGTCTATGACCGGGCTCAGGCGCGGGACCTGTCGAAAAAGATCGACCCGGCCCGGGCCGGGCGGCTGGACGGGCAGACGGCGGTCCTCCTGTCGCAAAGGGAAGGGATCAACGTCGTCGTCTGCGCGACGATCGAACCGGCCAAGGGCGGAGGGTATTCCATCCGGGTCGAGGCCCTGGACCCGACGAGCGACAAGCGGCTCTCCCAGGCCTCCCGAACGATCGCCACCAAATCCGAGGTCCCGGCGGCGGCGGGAGCGCTGGCCGCCGAGCTCCGGGCCGACCTCGAGGGATTGCCGGCCGGATCTGTCGAGGCCTTGGCCCGGGAGACGTTCACGGCCTCGTCCCTCGAGGCCATGAAGGCCTACCAGGCCGCCCAGGACTTCGCCAACATGGGCCGGGACGACGACGCCATCCGGGAATACCTGAGAGCGGTCGATCTCGACCCGAAATTGGGGCGGGCTTACGCCGGCCTGGCGGTCGTCTGCCGGAACCGGGGAGATCTCGAAGGATCCAAGAAATACTACGAGAAGGCCATGTCCCTGCTCGACCAGATGACGGAACGGGAGAAATATCGAACGAGAGGCGGCTATTACTTCGTCAACCGGAACTACAAGAAGGCCATCGAGGAATACCGCGCTCTCCAGGAGAAGTTCCCGGCCGATCCGGCGGCCACCACGAACCTGTCGCTGGCCTATTTCTACGCCCGTGACATGTCGAAGGCCTTCGAGGAAGGGAAGAAGGCCGTGGAGGTCTCTCCGGGCCTGGTGACGCCCCTCTACAACCTCGCCTGGTACGCCATCGGAGCGGGGCGGTTCGACGAGGCCGCCGCGAACGCCCTCGAGGTCGCCAAGCTCGACGCGAGCTTCGCCGAAGCCCACGTCTGTCTCGCGCTTGTCCGTCTCATCGAAGGGAAGAATTCCGAGGCCGCCGCGGAGTATGGGGCGATCGAAGGCCAGGGTCCCTATGCCGCATCGCTCTCGGCCGCGGGGCTGGCCGACCTGGCCCTGTACGAGGGCCGGCTGGAGGACGCCAGGAAGATCTTCGAGGCCGCGGCGGCGGCGGACATCGGGAACGATCTGAAGGCCATGGCCGTGCTGAAAAGGATCGGCCTGGCCCAAACGCTCCTGGCTCAAGGGGATAAGGAAGCCGCGGCCGAGACGGCCGAAGGCGCCGTCGCCGGGAGCGGGAACGAGAGCGTCCTGCTGTCGGCCGGCCTGCTTTTCGCGGAGGCGGGCCGGGAGGACCTGGCACGCGGCCTGGCCGAGGCCCTGGACAAGCTCCTTCAGCCGGAGCCGCAGGCTTACGCCAGGCTCATCGAAGGCGAGATCTGCCTGATGAACGGGCGGATGGCGGAGTGCGTCAGGCTGCTTCACGAAGCCCAGGCGGCCGTCGACACGTGGATCGGGCACCTCGCGCTCGGACGGGCCTATCTCGAAGCGGGGCAGTTCACGGAGGCCCATTCGGAGTTCGAGCTGTGCCTGGCCAGAAGGGGAGAGGCGGCCTCGATCTTCCTCGACGACCTGCCCACCCTGCGCTATCTGCCGCAGGTTCATTACTATCTCGGCCGGGCCCAGGAGGGCCTCAAGAT
>CAZFBC010000361.1:0-1931 GCA_964517245.1 uncultured Eubacteriales bacterium
ACCGTCTCGCCCTTGTAACGCAGGCACCGGGCCAGCGTGTCGCCGAGGCAGGCGTTGCGGAGGTGGCCGATGTGGGCGGCCTTGTTCGGGTTGATGTTCGTGTGCTCGATGACGACCTTGCCCTCCTCGGGGACGAGCGAGGTCCGGCCGGCCAGCCGGACGGCCTCCGCGAAGACGGCGGCCTTGTCGAGCCGGAGGTTGAGGAAGCCTCCCCCGGCGACCTCCGTCCCGGCGATCCCCTCGACGCCGGCGAGCAGGGCGGCGGCCTCCAGGGCGATGGCCCGCGGGGCCCGGCGGAGCGTCCTGGCCAGCTGGAAGGGGAAGGTCAGGGCCAGGTCGCCCATGGCCGGGTCGGGCGTCGGGGCCATGTCGAGGTCCGCGGGCGTCACCGGGTAGACGGCCTTCAGCCGCTGGTGAATCGTCTCTTTCAAGCGGGCCTTGAAGTCGATCATGGGCGGTCCCTTATTATAGCAAAATCGGGACCGCGGGCAAGACGTCGCCGCTTCCGGACCTTAGGGGAGGTGCTGTCCCCTCGACTTGCGAGAGGCCGCGAGATGTGATAATTTTGGGCTTCGCCGCGAGAAAGGAAGAGACCATGAGGAAGACCCGCTTCAACGAGCTCCACAAGGCGCTCGGCGGCAAGATGATCGAGTTCTGCGGCTGGGAGATGCCGGTCGAGTACGCGGGCATCATCCCGGAGCACATGGCCGTGCGGACCAAGGCTGGGCTGTTCGACGTCAGCCACATGGGCGAGGTCCTGGTCACGGGCAAGGACGCCCTGGCCTACGTCCAGTGGCTGACCCCGAACGACGCCGGGAAGCTGGCCCCGGGCCAGGTCCAGTACACGGCCCTGATGACGCCCGAGTCGACCTTCGTCGACGACATGCTCGTCTACTGCATGGGCCCGGAGGAGTACTTCCTGGTCGTCAACGCGGCCAACGACGACAAGGACTTCGCCTGGATCGCCGGCCACGCCAAGGGCTTCGACGTCCGGGTCGAGCACCAGAGCGACGCCTATTCCCAGATCGCCCTGCAGGGGCCGCTGGCCGAGTCCATCCTCCAGCCGCTGACCGACATCGACCTGGCCGGGATGAAGTCGTTCCACTGGGCCCGGGGCAGGATGCTGGGCAAGGACTGCCTGGTGTCGCGGACCGGCTACACCGGCGAGGACGGCTTCGAGATCTACACCGTGGACCCCGAACCCGCCGTCCTCTGGTCGGCCGTCGTCGAGGCCGGCCGGCCCCACGGGCTCCAGCCCATCGGCCTCGGCGCCCGCGATACGCTGCGGCTCGAGGCCAAGCTCATGCTCTACGGCAACGACATCTCCGACCGGACGACCGTCCTCGAGGCCGACCTCAAGTGGATCGTCAAGCTGCAGTCGAAGGGCGATTTCCTGGGGCGGGCGGTCATCGAGAGGCAGCTGGCCGAGGGCCTGACCCGGAAGCTCGCCGGCTTCGAGATGGCCGAGCCCGGCATCGCCCGGCCCCACTATCCCGTCTTCGTCGGCGGGCAGAGGGTGTCCGAGGTGGCGTCGGGGACCTTCTCGCCGCTGCTGAGGAAGGCCATCGGGCTCGTCTACCTGCCCATCGAAGCCACGGCCGTCGGCACGGAGTTCGAGGTCGAGATCCGCGGCAGGAGGACCGGGGCCCGCGTCGTCCCCACGCCGTTCTACAAGAGACCGGGCAAGAAATAACGCATCACGCGACCAAGGAGGCATTGATGTATCCGAACGATCTCCGCTACACCAAGGAACACGAGTGGATCAAGGTCGAGGGCGACGAGGCCCTCGTCGGCATCACCGATTTCGCCCAGCACCAGCTCGGCGACATCATCTTCGTCGAGCTCCCGGCGGTCGGCAAGGAGCTCGGACCGCGCCAGTCGATCGGCACCGTCGAATCGGTCAAGTCGGTCTCGGACGTCTACACGCCGGT
>CAZFBC010000362.1:0-1929 GCA_964517245.1 uncultured Eubacteriales bacterium
ACGACATCCTCCGCGAGGTCATGTTCCGGCTGACCTGGGACTTCCGCCCGACCCGGGCCCGCCTCTGACCGCGACGCTCAGCCGTCCGCCCGAACCGGCCTGATCCGAAGGTCCGTCAACGCCATCGAGAGGCCACCGGGAACGCGGCGGGCCCGGCATGGAAGAGTGGCATGGTGTTTGCTCTGAGTTCCCGCGTGACCGCGCCGATCGTCTGTCCATCAGGAGGGACTCCTTGACGAACGTAAAGCTCCTTGTCGCCTTGATCGCGCTCGGGACCTGCTGCACCCGCGCTCCCCTGCCCATGTCCGAATTCTGGGGCGGCCTTGAAGCAGGCCCGTACCAGCCGGGGTTCCGGCTGGTCGAGACCTCGGACGCCACGCGGTCCTTCCCGTCGGACGACGGGCCGGGGGCGGTCGGGCGGCCCCTGCGGGTCTACGTTTGGCACCCCGCGGCGAGGCCGTCGGGTGAACGGATGCGGCTCGACGATTACATCGACCTGGCGCTCGAGGATTTTCGGACTCCTCTCCTTCCCGTGCCCTTGTCCAAGGGACTCGATCCGTCCGTCCTCGAAAGGCTCCGGGCGGCGGACGCCGGGGCCTTTCGCGATGCCGCGGCCGCGCCGGGGAAGTTCCCGCTCCTCGTCCTCGGGCAAGGATTGTATTACGAATCGCCGCTCAGCCATTTCGTCCTCTGCGAGTTCCTGGCCTCCCACGGCTACGTCGTGGCGACCAGCCCGCTCATCGGCACGCGATACCGGCTGGTGAACATCGACGTCGAGGACGTCGAGACCGAGGTCCGGGACATGGAGTCCGTCCTGGCGGCGGCCCGGCGGCTGCCGTTCGCCGATCCGGACGCGCTGGGTGCCGTCGGCTACGACCTCGGCGGCATGGCCGGCCTGCTCCTGGCCATGCGCCACCCCGAGATCCGGGCCTACCTTAGCCTGGATTCGGCCATCCTTGACAAGCATTTTTCGGGCCTCCCCCTGACCCATCCGCAGTACCGCGAGGAGCGGTTCCGGATCCCCTGGATGCACATGATGCAGGCCCGGTTCATCAGGACGCCCGAGAGCCGGGCCGCGGCGCCGTCGCTCTTCGAAAGGAAGGCCTTCGGGCCGAGCTACCTCGTCCACGTCCCGACGACGAGCCACGGGAGCTTCTCCTCCTACGCGGTCCTCGGCATCGACCGCGCCGTGCCGGGCTATTGGGGCCCCCCGTCGGCGGACCCGAAGCCGGTCTACGAGGGGATCTGCCGGGCCGGCCTGGGATTCCTCGACGCCCATATCAAGAAGGACCGGGCCCGTCTGGACGCGTTCCTCGAGGGCCTCGGCGCCGAAGGGCCGGCCTTCAAGATCGAGCGGAAGGACGGCCCGCCGGGACCGCCCTTGGCGGCGGAGCTCGTCGACCTGATCATTCAACGAGGGATGGCGGAGGCCGGGCCGCAGATCGCCGGCGCCCGCGAGGCCTTCCCCGGCGTCGCGTTGATCGAAGAACCCGTCCTGAACTGGCTGGGCGCGCATTTCCTCTATTGGTGGGGACGCGAGGAGGAGGCCGTCGCCGTCTTCGAGCTCAACGTCTCCTTTTATCCCGGCTCGTGGAACGCCCACGACAGCCTGGGCGAAGCTCAAGCCGCCCTCGGCCGGAGGGAGGAAGCCATCCGGAGCTACGAGAGGTCCCTCGAGCTCAATCCGGACAACGGGAACGCTCGGGCCGCGCTGGAGAGGCTGTCGGCGCCCGTCAAGAAGGAACCGGGCGCCAGCGAGGCGAGCGCGGGCCGGTCCTAGCCGGACTTCGGCGGCTCGCGCCGCACGACCTTGACGTGGAGCCGGGCCTGGAGATACTCGGCGACCGGGCCCGCTTCTGACCTCTCGGCCTCAGGCGCCGTCGCGGTCGAGCCGCAGCCAGCCGACCGTCGTCCAGCGCCGGTGGACGA
>CAZFBC010000363.1:0-1927 GCA_964517245.1 uncultured Eubacteriales bacterium
TCTCATACTCGGCGATCGCCCGTTCGACATCTCCCTTCTGCCGATAAGCCCGGGCGACGACATCCTTGAAGAAGGGGATGTTGTAGCTGATCGTGTTGAACGCCTCGCTCAGGGGGGGAGCTTTGGGCTGAGTCACCATTTGAAAAGCCGAGATGGCCAGGTCCGGAGAGCCTTCCGCCAGCAGGACCTCGGCCTGAAAGAGGCCGGCGAAGAAACGGCCCCATTCTTCCTGCGAAGGGCCCAGGGCGGGCACCAAGGACAGGACCTCGGAGAGCCTTGTCTTGGCCGAGCCGATATTGCCTTCCTCGACGTCGACGAATCCCAGGCTGCTCAGGTAGAGGCTTTTGTAATACGCGCCGCTTTCGGGGAACCTCTTGATGAGAACATCGAACCACTCTTGGAAGAGCTTCCTGGCGGCGCCATAATCGCC
Organism: uncultured Eubacteriales bacterium; assembly: GCA_964517245.1. Lineage (GTDB taxonomy): Bacteria > Acidobacteriota > Aminicenantia > Aminicenantales > Saccharicenantaceae > RBG-16-66-30. The sequence continues at coordinate 431 of CAZFBC010000363.1, forward strand.
GTTCGACAGATGGATGAAGGCCTTGACCATGGAGACATTCGCGCGTTTCGTTTCGTTCCCTTCGGAAGCCGACAGGTCTTGGGCCCTGCCCAGGTTTTCCAGGCCATCCCGGAAACGGCCGAGCCAGCCCTGATAAAAGCCATTTAAAACATACCCGTTGCTCTTCAATCCGGCAGTCGGAGTTCGGGCGATGTACGTGTCGATCCACTCTAAAGCCGCCGAGGCGTCCTCCTTGAACGCATAGGCCAGGCCGATGGAATTCATAGAAGATGTGAAGTCGGGCTTTATGGCCAACGACTCTCTGTACTTGACGATGGCCTCGTCATATCGTCCCATAAGGGCATAAACATCGGCCAAGGAAGCGACCGGATTCGCGTCCCCGGGATTCAAGGTGGCATACTTCCGAAAATGCTCGATCGACTTATCGAGGTCCCTGAGCTGAAGATAACAATAGCCGAGCATATTATGAGCCAACCCGTTCTCGGGATCGAGCGCCAGGACCTTGACGAACTCTCCGATAGCCAGATCGGGCCTTTGACCCTGCAGGCGCCAGATCCCGAGCCAAAGATGGGCCGTTTTTTCGCCCGGGTATTTCCGGATGATCTCCTGCAGGATGCGAATTGCGGCTTCCGGATCTCGTTCTATCTTGAAGGAGTAATAGGCCTCAAGATACAGCCGCTCTTTTTCAGTGACCTTGTGGACGAGGGCCTTCGCTTTTACGAGGGTCTCGTTCCCTGCCTGGACCTGCCCCAAATAATTCTGCGCGATGCCGAGAAGGGTGTAGGCCGCGGCGAATTCGGGATCGAGCTCGACGGCTCTTTCCAGGGACTTCCGGGCGTCGTCGAAATAGAGCTTATATAAAGCCTCGCTTCCTTGGAGGTAATGCCTGTAGGCCTCCATCGAATCGGTCGTCACATCGACGATACGGTCTTTTTCCGCTTCGGCGTTCGCCCTGGCCGGGCCGGAGCCCGCGGATATGGCCCTGCTCAGGTCGTCGATCTGGGTCCTCAAGATGCTGTCCACGCCTTCGCCCCGCGACCCGGCGCTCCTGAGCATGGTCTTGGTCTCGACGTCCAGGACCTTGACGTCCGTCGCGAACATATCCCCGGCTTTGACGACGCTTCCCAGGACGATGGCTTCGATGCCTTCCTTGCGGCAGAGCCGGAAGCCCAGATCGCGGTCGATGTCCTCGACGTCCTTCAGGCCCAGCTGGGAGAGGAGGTCCGACATTCTCTCCCAAGTGACGACGTGCAAACCGCCCCTCTGCTCCAGGCTGGTGATCAGAAGGTTGGGGATCGCTTTCCTGAGATAGTCGAACGCCTTATCCCCGGTCTGGTTCTCAAAGCTGATGACCGCGATCGAGTCCTTGATCTTGGGGGAGGCCACAGCCTCCCTCCGGGGAAGATATTTCCAGAGGAGAAGCCCGATGGCGACCGCGCCGAGCAACAGGAACGCGGGAACCGCCGCTTTCTTCAGCTCGAACTGAACGGTGATCCG
>CAZFBC010000364.1:0-1926 GCA_964517245.1 uncultured Eubacteriales bacterium
TTGGCAGTGGAATGCGGCACCATAAATTCATTGGTCAATTCCTTGTACCGTTCGGCAGGAATACGGGCACCGTCGCTGCTCAGAATGTCCCCATCAATAAAGGCGTATTCATCTGGCTTGGAAAGGGAGACATACTCCGTATCACGCTCGAACTTGGGCCAGGGCAATTGAGCGAATAAGTCTACGGTGGCATCCACATCCGCGCGCCCTTCCACCAGGCGCTGGCGAAGTGCCTTCAACTCAGCATGCGTTGGGACATGGGTGAAACCGCCAACCGTCATGGCGATGGGATGCGTGTGCCTGCCCGCAATGGCGACACACAAATCACCAGAGAGCTTTTTCATTCGCAACGCTCGCATGACAATATCGGGATGCGTGGTTGCCAGCGGAATAACACTGCCCACACCCAGAAAATCTGGAGCTACAAGCATATACACATGCAAGATATGACTGTCCAGGATCTCGCCATGGAAAATCAACTTCCGCAGCAGCTGCGTTTGCTCGCTTAATTCCACACCCAGGGCTTTCTCAGAGGCGCGCAGGGATGCTGTGGCGTGCCCGGTAGAGCAGATGCCGCATATCCGGCTGGTGATGTGAGAAGCTTCTGTGTAGGAGCGGCCTCGCAGCATGGCTTCGAAGAAACGTGGTGTCTCAACCACATCGAATCGGCAGGTTTCTAAATGCCCATCCAGGACCTCAACAACAATGTTTCCATGACCTTCTACACGGGTTACGTGATGTACTTCAATTCTTTTGCTCATAATAATTCCTCTTATGTACCCACCGAAGCACTGGCATTTTTCTGTTCTTGGAGTTTCTGCCGCACCTGATACGCGGTAAACATGGTATACAACGAAGTGACATCATCGATCGTCAAGCCATGTTCAGCCAACACGTGTTTCATTGAGCTTTCGTTAGGCTCGTCTATGTATCCCCGGCATGCTTCGCAGGATTGACCATACGTGGGGCAGATAGCCTTGCAACCAGCTCGCGCGATCGGTCCCAGGCAAACTTTCCCCAGCGTGAATAAACAAGTATTTTCATTGAGCTTGCATTCCACACAGACCGGATGATTGGGAATAGGAGGCTTTGTTCCCAGGAGTAGGGCTTTCACACAGGCGACAAACTCATCACGATCAATCGGGCAGCCCGGAATAGCGAAATCCACCGGAATGACTGCGTCAATGGGGCGGGCTTCGTAGGTGTCGTACCAATGCGCTTTATCACCATACACATATTGGCGAACTTCTTCGAGTGGGTGCAGGCTCTTGAGCGAATTTACACCGCCTAAATGAGCACACGTTCCTAAAGCCACTACGATCGCGGCTTGAGCACGTATCTTCTTAAGGCGTTCTTCATCGTTCGCGCGGGTACAGGAGCCTTCAATAAAAGCCACCAGGTAATCTTCACCTTTTTCGCTCATTGCTTCACGAAACTGGACAATTTCAATCACTTCCAACAGTTCGGGATGGGTTTGCAAAGAGTCCACAACGGTCAGCTGGCAGCCTTCGCAACTGGTAAAATCAAAGAATGCAACCTTCGGTTTCCCGTTTGAGCCGCTCATAGTGCCTCCTCCAAACCTTTTATTTCAGAGTACGAGAATACCGGTCCGGACTGGCAGGCATAAACATTGTTAATCTGGCAGTGACCACATTTTCCAATCCCACACTTCATCCTGCGCTCCAGTGACAGGTAGATATTTCCTTCCGAGATCCCTTTGCCAAAAAACTCCATCAGCACAAATCGATACATAACCGGTGGTCCACACGTGATGCCGACAATATTCCTGGGATTGATCGAAATCTTGCGAAAGAGCGTAGTGATCACCCCGGTATTGCCAGTCCAATCAGCGTCACCGCGATCCACTGTCACCAGCAGCTCAACATCATCCCGTTTTTCCCACATCGCAAGTTCATCTTTGAACAG
>CAZFBC010000365.1:0-1915 GCA_964517245.1 uncultured Eubacteriales bacterium
GCACAAGCCGTTCGCATTGTTCGGCCTCGGCCTCCTGCTCGTGACCGCCGCCGTCAGCGGCCAGGGAACCGTAAATCCCCGCGATCCGGTGCTCAATTTTGAACACGTCTGGAACCGGCTCGACCGCAACTACGCGCAATTCGGCGTCAAGCACGTGGACTGGGACGCGTTGTACCGCGTCTACCGCCCGCAGGTGACCCCCGCGACCACGGACCAGGAGCTGTGGGACATCCTGCTCGCCATGCTGGGCCACCTCAACGATGCCCACGTGTGCCTGGCCGACGGGACGCGCCGCATCTGCGCCGGCCTGACCGAGGGGCTCAAGCCCGGCGACTTCTCCCTCGACCTGGTGAAATCGAAATACTTGCAGGATAAAGCCCTGGGCGCGCTGAAAGGCAAGTTCACGTATGGGTGGCTGACGCCGGCGATCGGTTACGTGTGGATCGGCGACTTCAAAGCCGGCCTCGACCCGATCACCCAGGCGATCGACGGCGCGATCGGCCAGTTCGCCGGCGCCCGGGCTATGATCGTCGACGTCCGAGACAATCCGGGCGGCACAGGCCGGGCCGCGGAACTCGTGGCGGCCAGGTTCGCCGACCGAACCAGACATTATAAGCGGACACGAATTCGCTACGGTCTGAAACACGAAGACCTGACCCCGGTGGAGTACCGCAACATCACGCCGGACGGCAAGGCCCAGTTCTTGGGCCCCACGATCCTCCTGACCAACCGTATTACCGCCAGCGCCGCCGACGGCTTCGTTCTGGCCATGCGCGTGTTACCGCACGTCACCGTGGTCGGCGACCTCACCGAGGGAGCCCTGTCCGCGCAGTTCCCCGACCGGATGCCCAACGGCTGGACGCTGTTCGTCGCCTTCAAGGTAACGATGGACCACAACGGAGTCAACTGGGACGGGATCGGCGTGCCTCCGGACCTGCGCATTGCCAACACGGCCGCGGATATCGCCGGGGGACGTGACCGGGTGCTGGAGTTCGCCTTGCAGCTGTTGGATAAGGGCGCGCCCGCGCCCCAGGATGAGGCTGAAAGCCTCGAGAACGTGAAAACCTCTCTGGTCGAAGCCTATGTGCGTTGCGCCGGGGAGAAAGGAGTCGAGGCCGCGATCACCGAGCTGAACCGCGCGCGGGCCGCCGGCGGCAACGCCCAATATTTTTCCGCCGATGAGGTCATGCAGCAGGCGAGTCAATACCTGGGCCGCAAGGAATATCCCGAGGCGATCGGCCTGTTGCGGGCCTGGCAACAGGACTTCCCCCAATTCGCCAGCACCTATGCCATGCTGGCCAGGGCTCACCTGGGCGTCGGCGATCTCGCGGCCGCAGAGGCGGTCATGAAGATGGGGGAGCGGGTCGAGGCCATGATCCCCTCGGAAGCGCCGCAGATCGAGCAGGCGAAAACGGCGATCCGCAAGCGGAAGCTGGGGTCCGCCGCAGTCGTCCTGGGGAAAGCCCTCGCCGAGGGCGGGATCTCCGCCGCGGAGAGAGCCTTCGCGGACCTGCTGGCCCGGCGGGAGAAGGACGGCCCGGTCTTCGACGAGGCCGACTTCAACGCCCTCGGCTACAAGCTGTTGCAGGACAACAGCCTCGAGTTCGCCCTCTACATCTTCGAAAAGACGGTCCGGATCTACCCCGACTCGGGCAACGCTTACGACAGCCTTGGCGAAGCCCAGCTCGCCGCGGGCCGCAAGGAACGGGCGATCGAAAGCTACCGCAAATCCCTCGCCCTGGACCCCAGCAACGCGAACGCCCGGTCGAAGCTCAAGGAGCTGGAGAAAATGCCGTGAAGGCCCCGGAAGGCCGGAGCGCCCGTTTCTTTACGGACGCGGCATTTTTTCTTACAACCTCTGCCGTGCCGGAGCGCCTCGACCCGGCTCCCCCCCTATGACCCGGGGAATGCGATT
>CAZFBC010000366.1:0-1897 GCA_964517245.1 uncultured Eubacteriales bacterium
GCGCCGAAGATGATGATGACGATGAGCAGGATCAGGATCAGTTCGGTCGGTCCGAGGGATCCAAGCATGTGAATCTCCTTAGGTTTCGGCCTGTTTTTCTCCCCTAGAAGATACGCTCCCCCCCCTGAAAAGTCAATCGAGGCCTCCCCCTGATGTCTTCTGGGATCATCCATTCAGGGATTTACCGTGTTTGAGGGGATTCCCGAGCTAAGCCGATAGGGCACTTCCGTGCCGCCGGGAAATCTGCGATAATAGACGATTCCATGAAGAACATCAGGAACTTCTCCATCATCGCCCACGTCGACCACGGGAAATCGACCCTGGCCGACCGGTTCATCGAGCTGACCGGGGCCCTGTCCGCCCGGGAGCTCAAGGAGCAGGTCCTCGACACCATGGACCTCGAGCGGGAGCGGGGCATCACCATCAAGGCCCAGACGGTCCGCCTGACCTACCGCAGCCGCTCGGGGGAGGATTACGTCTTCGACCTCATCGACACGCCCGGGCACGTCGACTTCTCCTACGAGGTCTCGCGGAGCCTGTCCGCCTGCGACGGGGCTCTGCTCGTCATCGACGCTTCCCAGGGGGTCGAGGCCCAGACCCTGGCCAACACCTACCTCGCCATCCACAACGACCTCGTCCTCGTCCCGGTCATCAACAAGATCGACCTGCCCCAGATCCAGATCGAGGACTCGCTCGAGCAGATGGAGCACGTCATCGGCCTGCCCCGGTCCGAGGCGCTCCTCGTCAGCGCCAAGACGGGCCAGGGCCTGCCGGAGCTCTTCGAGGCCGTCGTCGAGCGCATCCCGCCGCCGAAGGGGGACCCGGGGGCGCCGCTCAAGGCCCTGCTCTTCGACTCCTGGTTCGACACCTACCGCGGCGTCGTCGTCCTCGTCCGCGTCGTCGACGGCGAGCTCCGGGCCGGCGACCGCATCGTCCTCATGGCCTCGGGCGCCGAGTACGAGGCCGAGGAGGTCGGCTACCTCACGCCCAAGCCGGTCAAGTCCGGCGTCCTGAGGACGGGCGAGGTCGGCTACCTCGTCGCCGGCATCAAGAAGCTCAGCGACGCCCGCGTCGGCGACACGGTCACGCACCGGAACCGCCCGACCGCGAGGCCGTTCCCCGGCTTCAAGGACGCCAAGCCCATGGTCTTCTGCGGCATCTTCCCGGCCGGCGAGAGCAACATCGAGGAGCTTCGCGACGCCATGGAGAAGCTGCGCCTCAACGACGCCTCGTTCCAGTACGAGCCGGAGAACTCGCCGGCCCTGGGGCTCGGCTTCCGGGCCGGGTTCCTCGGTCTCCTCCACCGGGAGATCGTCCAGGAGCGCCTCGAGCGCGACTACGGCCTGGCCCTGATCACGACGGCCCCGAGCGTCGGCTACCGGGTGACCGACCGGACGGGGGCGACGGCCGAGATCCCCAACCCCTCGGAGATGCCCGAGCCGACCGAGGTCGCGGCCATCGAGGAGCCGGTGATCGACGCCGTCATCCTGACGCCCGACCGCTACCTCGGCGGCCTGTTCAAGCTGCTCGAGGACCGCCGCGGCGTGCAGAAGAAGATGGAGTACATCGGCCCGGGCCGCGTCATGCTGAGCTACGCCCTGCCCCTGAACGAGGTCGTCTTCGACTTCTACAACCAGCTCAAGCAGCTGTCGCAGGGCTACGCCTCGCTCGACTACGAGTTCGCCGGCTACCGCGAGGGGCCCCTGGTCAAGCTCGACATCCTCATCAACGGGGAGGCCGTCGACGCCCTGTCGCTCATCGTCCACGAGGACAAGGCCGTGACGATCGGGCGGGGCCTCGTCGAACGCATGCGCAAGGTCATCCCCCGCCAGCAGTACGAGGTCGCCCTCCAGGCCGCCGTCGGCAATCGGATCATCGCCAGGGAGACCGTCAAGGC
>CAZFBC010000367.1:0-1880 GCA_964517245.1 uncultured Eubacteriales bacterium
CCTGGGGGATGCTGAGAGAGCTTCTGCAGATCCGGCGCCGCGCCCGGGCCCGCCGACGCGGGGACGGGGGAGGCGTCGCCGAGGAGGGGCCATGAAGGAACGCCTGAAGGATCTCCCGGCCGGGGCGCGGCTCGCCCTGGCCGCGCTGGCCGTCGCCGCCGGCCTCGTCGCCTGCGCGGGCGGCCGGCCCGAGGCCGACCTCGTCCTGCTGAACGGGATCGTCACGACCATGGAGGCCGCCGCGCCCGAGGCCCGGGGCCTGGCCGTCAAGGGCGATCGGATCCTGGCCGTCTGCGCCGACGACAAGGAGGCCCGGGCCTACGTCGGGCCGTCCACCCGGGTCGTCGACCTCGGCGGGAAGTGGGCCGTGCCCGGCATCATCGACGGCCACGTCCACTTCGACCAGGCGGGCGGCCTGATCCTCGACGCCAACCTGATGACGGTAGCCGACGAGGCCGGGCTGCGCGCCGAGATCGGGCGCGTCGCCGGCCTCCTCGAGGACGGCGAGTGGATCACGGGCGGCCTCTACGGGGCCTACGAGCAATGGGCGCTCGGCGGGGCCGGCGGGTCCGCCGCGGGCCTCAAGGAGCCGTGGCGGCCGGGCCGGGCCATGATCGACGACCTGACCCCGGACAACCCGTGCTTCCTGTGCCGCTTCGACGACAAGGAGTGGCTGGCCAACACGGCCGCGCTCCGGGCGGCCGGGCTCGAAGAGTCCCGCGTCGAGGGCCTGCAAATCGGCCGGGACGGAAGGCCGACGGGCATCGTCTTCCCGGGAACGCCGGCGTTCGACAGGCTGCGCGCGGCGCGGAAGCCGAAGACCCGGGCCCGGATGCTCGAGGAGAACCGGGCCGCCCTCAAGGCCCTGCGCGAGGCCGGCATCGTCGAGATCCACGACATCGAGCGGCCCGAGCAGACCGACCGGTTCGTCGAGCTCGAGGAGCGCGGCGAGCTGACCTGCCGGGTCTGGCTGCGGCCGGACCTCTCGCGCGGCGAGGAGCTCGGCGCGGCCGGGTTCGCCATGGGCCTCCACCCGCGGACCAAAGAGAAGAGCGCCTGGCTCCGCTACGGCGCGCTCAAGGGCTACATCGACGGCATCATGGGCACGCACGGGGCCCTGTTCTTCGAGCCCTACGACGACCAGCCCGGGAATTACGGGCACTGGCGGCCGCACACCTCGGACGACCCGGAGCTCCGGGTCCGGAACATGGAGAAGATGGCCGGGCTGATCAGGAAGGGCTTGACCCACGGCTTCGTGCCCAACGTCCACGCCATCGGCGACCGCGGCGTCGCCGAGATGCTCGACCTCTACGAGCGGCTCAAGGCCGAGGGCGTCGACCTCTCCGGCTTCCGGGTCATCCACGCCCAGGTCGTCCGGCCGCGGGACTTCCCGAGGTTCAAGGCCCTGGGCGTCATCGCCGAGGTCAACCCCTACCACATCTCCGACGACATGCGCTGGATGGAGGAACGGATCGGGACCGAGCGCTGCAAGGGCGCCTACGCCTTCAGGAGCCTGCTCGACAACGGGGCCCTGCTGAGCTTCGGCTCCGACTGGCCGGGGACCAGCGCCGCCCTCTACCACATGCACCCGAAGGACCTCATCTTCGCCGCCGTCGCCCGGCAGACGCTGACGGGGGAGCCGGCGGGCGGCTGGTTCCCGGAGCAGAGGATATCGGTCGAGGAGGCCCTGCGCGCGTACACGGTCAACAACGCCCTGGCCGCCTTCGAGGCGGACCTCCGCGGCTCGCTCAAGGCCGGGAAGCTCGCCGACGTCACGGTCTTCGACCGGGACCTGCGGGCCGTCACGCCGGGCGACATCCTGAAGGCCGAGGTGACCCACACCGTCGTCGGCGGGAGGATCGTGTTCAGCCGAGACTGAA
>CAZFBC010000368.1:0-1878 GCA_964517245.1 uncultured Eubacteriales bacterium
GCCGCGGCTGTTCAGGCTCTTGATGTGGGCCCCGGAGATGCCGAAGAAGGCCGAGGAGATCTCGACGCCGGCCATGAGCTCGGCCTCCTCCCGGGCCTTCTTGATGGCCGATGTCGTCGCGTCGAGGTCGACGACGACGCCCTTGCGCAGACCGTGGGACTCGGCCGTGCCGATGCCGATGATCTCGACCTTGCGCTCTTCGGTGACCTCGCCGATGACGGCGACGACCTTGCGCGTCCCGATGTCGAACCCGACGATGTAGCTGTTCTTGGACATCACTCCGTCTCCTTGGTCAGGTTGGGGCCGGCCTCCCCGGCCGGTTCGGCGGCCCTCAGGTAGACCCGGTCCTCGTAGCTCATGTCGACGGTCTCCAGGGGGCCGTAGAGGCCTTCCCACTCCGGCCGCCGGGCGCGGAACAGGGCCAGGTCCCCGGCCGGCGCGTCGCGGTCGACGACGACCCGCACGGGGTCGTCCTTGAAGACGAGCTCGAGCGACCCGAAATCGCCGCAGCGGATGCCGGCCAGGCGGGCCCTCTCGGCGGGCGGCAGGCTCTCGAGGCAGCCGCGGGCCGCCGCCCACTTCTCGCCGAAGCCCCGGGCGAAGCCGTTCGCGTCGGAGACGACCGGCAGGTCGTACTCGTCCGCGGCATAGACCTTCTCGAGGGCGCGGCCCTCCTCGTCGGCGAGCCGGAGGCCGTCCCGCTCGAGCAGGGCGAAGGGCGTCCTCTCGACGATCGAGATCCGGAGCTTCGAGGGGAAGACCTTCTGGACGCCGGCGTCCTTGACCCAGGCCAGGCGGCGGACGCCGAGCCGCAGGGCCTCGAGGTCGCAGAGGAGGATGTTGCCCAGGCGGGTCGCCGCGAAGTGGCCCTCCAGGGCCCGCCGCAGGCCGTCCCTGGCGCCGACGACCTCGACCTCGCGGATGTCGAGCTCGTCCCAGGTGACGAGGAAGAGGTAGGTCTCGCTCGCGGCCAGGAAGACCGCGGCCTGGAGGGCGAGCAGGAGCAGGACGTGGCCGGGGCGGAGGACGCGCCGGTGCCTGTTCTTCCGGAGCGGCAGGTCCAGCTCTCCCGCCCGGCGCGAGGGCCGGCGGATGAAGAGGGGCCTCTTGGTCTGCCGGCCCAGATCCTCCGCGACGGTGGCCATGTCAGCCCCTTTCCTCCAACCCGGCGATGATGTCCGGGATGATCCTGTTGACGTTGCCCGCCCCGAGGACGAGGACGATGTCGCCGGGCCGCAGGACGTCCCGCAGCGCGGTCCCGATCCTCTTCAGGTCGGGCTCGAACAGGACGTTCTTGTGCCCGAACCGCAGCACCTCCTCGTAGAGGGCGGCGCCCGTCGCCCCGGCGACGGGGTCCTCTCCGGCCGGGTAGACCTCGGTCAGCAGGAGGACGTCGGCCTGGTTGAAGGCGGTCGCGAAGGCGGTCATGAGCTTGGAGAGCCGGGTGTAGCGGTGGGGCTGGAAGACGGCCACGATGCGGCGCGGCCAGCCCTTCCTGGCGGCCTCGAGCGTGGCCCGGATCTCGGTCGGGTGATGGGCGTAGTCCTCGACGACCATGACCCCGCCGACGGTCTTGCGCAGCTCGAAGCGCCGCCCCGTCCCGGTGTAGCTCTCCAGGGCCTCGAGGATCGTCCGGGGGGCCATGTCGAGGTCGAGCCCGACGGCCGCGGCGGCCATGGCGTTGAGGATGTTGTGCAGGCCCGGGACCTGGAGCCTGAGCGCCCCGAGCGGCTTGCCCTTGGCCAGCAGGACCGAGGCGCTGCGGAAGCCGTCGAAGGCGAAGTCGCGCGCGCTCAGGTCGGACTGGGCCGTGAACCCGTAGGTGACGACCCGCCGCTCGATCTGGGGGAGGATGCTCTGGAGGTGGGGGTCGTCGAG
>CAZFBC010000369.1:0-1878 GCA_964517245.1 uncultured Eubacteriales bacterium
GGGCGCGGTCGATCGCCGGGACGGTCAGGACGGCCCGGGCCGGAGCCAGAGGATGCCGAAGGGCTCGAGGGCGACGTCGAGCGCGCCGCGGCGGGCCTCGAACTTTTTCCCGCTCAGAAGGTCCCGCCACGCGGGCGACCCTGTGCCCGCTTCCGCGAGGGGGACCTTCAGCCGGACCGCCCGCCCGGTCACGTTGGTCAGGGTCAGGATGAGCTCGTCGCCCTCCGGCGACTGCCGCACCAGGGCGAAGACCTCGGGCGCGAGGTGCAGGACCTTCTGGGGGCCGCGGGGGTGGAAGGCCCGGTGACGGGTCCGGACGAGCTGGGGCCTGGCGCTGCGGCGGCGGAGAAGAGAGAGCTTGGAGGCGGGGTCCGCCAGGGCGCGCCGCACCTCGTCGCTGTCGATGAAGCCGCGGTTGACGTCGCGCTTGACGCCCGTCTCCTCGGACCGCCGGCGGTCGTTCGACGTCCCCATGAAGCCGTGGACGTAGATCCCCGGCACGCCCCGGAGGACGAGGGCGATGCTGCGGGAGGCGACGTAGCGCCTGACCCGGCGGTCTAGGTCCTCGGCGTCGCCGTCGTCGTTGACGGCGCTCCACCAGGTCGAGTTGATCTCGTAGGGCTCCTCGTCCCCGTCCCCGGTCGCCTTGAAGGAGACGTAGGCGCCCCGGTCCGAGGCGGTCCTGACGAGGAGATCGATGTCCTCCCCGGACAGGATGCCCCGGGCGCCCTGCAGCCCGATGCCGTCGTGGGTGTCGAGGATGTTGAAGAACGTGGCCGTGTCGGAGGGGGGGGCGAGGCATTCCGCCCAGCGGGAGAGGGCGCGCGCGTCGCCGCGGAAGAACGCGTGGAGGACGAGGGGCGGCAGGGCGAAGTTGTAGACCATGTGGGCCTCGTCCGAGCCGTCGCCGAAATAGGAGACGTTGAGCCGGTGGGGGACGTTGGTCTCCGTCACCAGGGCCACGCCCGAGCCCACGGTGTCGACGACGTCGCGGAGGAGCTTGACGACGCCGTGGGTCTGCGGCAGGTGGACGCTCTCCGTGCCCGGCTCGTCCCAGAGGTAGGTGACCGCGTCCAGGCGGAGGATGTCCGCGCCGTGGCGGATGTAGAAGAGGACGCTGTCGACGACCTGCATCAGGACTTCGGGGTTCCGGAAGTCGAGGTCGATCTGGTCCGCCGAGAACGTCGTCCAGAGCCACTGCGGGCCGCGGAGGGTGTCGAAGCGCGTCAGGATGTCCGAGGTCCGGGGCCGGAAGATCTTCCGCCGCTGGTCGGGGGTCAGGCCGTCGGGGGAGTCGAAGGCGATGAAGAAGTCGCGGGTGCGGGGGTTGCCGTTGAGGAACTCCCGGAACAGCTCGCTGCGCGAGGACACGTGGTTGAGGACGGCGTCGAACATCAGGTCGTAGCGGCGCTTCTTCTCCCGGATGTCGGCCCAGGACCCCAGCTTCGGGTCGACCTGCCGGAAGTCGACGACGGCGAAGCCGCGGTCGGACGAGTACGGGAAGAAGGGGAGGAGGTGGAGGGTGTTGACGGCGCCGCGGTTGTAGGTGTTGACGAAGTCGTGGAGCGTCGAGAGCGGGGTCGTGCCCGGGCCCTTGACGATGTCGCCGTAGGTGATGAGGACGACGTCCCGCTCCGAGAACCGCTCCCTGGGGTCGTAGCCGCGCTCCTTGGCGAGCATCTCGGGCGGCTTGTGGGCCTGGTGGACCTTCAGGATGCGCTCGAGCTCGGGCAGGGCGTCGGCGGCGCGCGCATCTCCGTACAGGAAGCGGAGCCGGTCGCGCATGCGCGCCCGGGCGTCGGGAGGGAGCTCGAAGAGGGGGCGCGAATAGTCGGGGTCGTGGTCGTAAAAGGTCCGCTCGCGGGCGTGCCCGTCGTA
>CAZFBC010000370.1:0-1878 GCA_964517245.1 uncultured Eubacteriales bacterium
CCGAAGTTTGAAAGCTTTGAGATGACGCCCCTGTTCATTATGACCAGCGACGGGTAGCATGATCCCAGTGGCATGACCCGGCGGGCTATCGTCCGCTGGTCATACTGTACAAAACTGTAGGCGGGCGCGAAAGCGCCCGCTTACAGTTTTGTAGGGTGCGCCAAGCTTACGCTTTTTTTACGAACCGACCTTAGTATTACAGCGCAAAGTAGCGAAAAGTCAGGCCAGGTAGCCTGAAAGCGAAAGGCATGGTATCTTTCTCCGACCACCGCCAAGTGGGAAGGAGAAGAGGATAACCATGCCTGCGGAAATTGTAACTGAAACTTGCCCTGCGCCGGAATGCAATTTGACTGAGCAAGACATTGAGCAGTTTTTGGAAGAAATGACGGGCTATATCGAAATGTTTGAACCTGCCTTTCAGCGAGCGGAACAGTTGGAATGGAGCAAGGCCTACCTGCGGGGGTTGCTGGGGGATACGCCGCGCAAGAATGTGGAGCGGATGGCGCTGGACTGGGGAGATAAAGCTCGCAGCATGCAGCACTTTATTGGACAAAGCCCGTGGAAGCCAGAGCCAGTGACGGTCATTCATCAAAGGTTGGTGGCGGAGACGTTGGGAGAAGTAGATGGAGTGGCCTTGATTGACGAATCTGGGGTGGTCAAGCAAGGAGATGACTCGGTTGGGGTAGCTGCCCAATACTGTGGCTCGGTGGGTAAGGTGGCCAACAGCCAGGTAGGGGTTTACTTGGGATATGCCAGTCGCAAAGGCTACAGCCTGATTGAAGGGCAATTGTTCATGCCGGGGAGCTGGTTTGATGAAGAGCACGCCGACAAACGCATGGCGTGTGGTGTGCCAGGAGAGTTGCAACCCAAGACCAAGCCCGAAATTGGCCTGGAACTGCTGCGACGAGCCATCCAACGCGGCGGTTTGCCGTTTACCTGGGTGGCCGCCGATGAACTGTATGGCGATTCGCCGGCTTTTCGGGACGGGGTAGCCGAGTTGGACAAATGCTACTTCACCGAAATCAAATGCACGACCTCGATCTGGCGCTGCCGACCCGAAGTTTATGTGCCGGATTGGAAGGGTCGTGGTCGCCGCCCAACTCGTTTGCGTCTGCGCAACTCGGATGATCGCCCGATCCACGTCCAGGAACTGGTTGGATCGATCCCGAAAGAAGGTTGGATCACTGCCTCTATTAAAGAAGGCAGTAAAGGCCCCATCGTGTGTGACTTTGCCTTCCTGCGCATCACCGAATCCCGAGCTAACCTGCCCGGTCCCGAAATCTGGCTGATCATCCGCCGCAACCTGGATGACCCTACGCAGGTCAAGTTTTACTTCAGCAATGCCCCGGCCGATACTTCCTTGATCGAGTTCATCCGTATCAGCGGCATGCGTTGGCCCATTGAAATCATTTTTGAGGAAGCCAAAGGCGAAGTCGGTTTCGACCATTACGAAATGCGCAGCTGGTTGGGCTGGCATCATCACATGCTGTTGGTGGCTTTGGCTCATCATTTCTTGGTCCGACTGCGTGTCCGTTATAAACACCTATCGCCCGCTTTGACCGTTTACCAGGTTCGACTTCTGTTGGCTAGCGTACTACCGAAACCCATTTTCGATGCCGGTGCTGCTTTGTACCGGGTCCGTTATTACCAGAAGCGCAATCATCAGGCTTATCTGTCTCATCGCAAGTCTAAGCTGGCCAGACTCGCTTACCTTTCAACTAACCTTGCGCTGTAATACTAGGCCGGCCAGATATCTGCATCCGGCCGGCCTCCAAGATTAAGCGATTACCCCAGGGAGAGACACTTGCCTAGAAAACACCCATCTGGCTGGCAATAATCACACCCGGATATTCCGTCAGAGCCTGCAGTGCAGATTTT
>CAZFBC010000371.1:0-1876 GCA_964517245.1 uncultured Eubacteriales bacterium
CGCTCGCTGGCGGAGGTCGAGGTGCTCGTCGTCGATATTGGTCAGGACGGCGATGAAAGGGGCGAGGGAGAGGACGGACCGGTCGCTCTCGGCGGCCTCGGCGACGATGAAGTCGCCGGCCCCGAGCTTGGCGTTGGCGCCGATGGTGTTGAGGCGGCCGCCGACGATGATCGTCGGGTCGAACCCGCCGGCCTCGAGGACGAGGGCGGTCATGGACGTCGTCGTCGTCTTGCCGTGCGAGCCGGCCACGGCGATGCCGTACTTCATGCGCATCAGCTCGGCCAGCATCTCCGCCCGGGGGATGACCGGGATGAGGCCGGCCCGGGCCTTCCGGACCTCGACGTTGTCCTCGCGGACGGCCGAGGAGATGACGACGACGTCGGCGTCTTTGAGGTTCTCGGGCCGGTGGCCGATGGCCACCTCGGCGCCGAGCCCGGCCAGCCGCCGGGTGGCGTCGTTCTCGTGGATGTCGGAGCCCGAGACCTTGTAGCCGAGGTTGAGCAGGACCTCGGCGATGCCGTTCATGCCCGTGCCGCCGATGCCGACCATGTGGATGTGGTTGAGCTTGCGGTAGCCTTTCTTGGTCACGAGGGGTCCTCCTCCGGGGCGGGCTTCATCAGGGACAGGCACAGCGCGGCGATCCGGCCGGCCGGGTCGTCGGCCTGGAGCCGGGCCGCGCCCCCGGCCAGGGCGTCGAGCTCCCCGGGATGGTCGAGGAAGCGGAGGATGCGGGCGGCCAGGGCCTCGGGGGTGGCCTCGGCCTCGGGGAGGACGACGGCCCCGCCGGCCGCCTCGAGCTCCCGGGCGTTGGCGGTCTGGTGGTCGTCGGCCGCCCCGGCGAAGGGGACGAGGATCGAGGCCCGGCGGGCGGCGATGAGCTCGGCCAGCGTCGTCGCACCGGCCCGGCAGACGACGAGGTCGGCCCGGCCGAAGCGCTCGGCCATGCCGGGGAAGTAGGCGGCGACCTCGGCTTCGGCGAACCCGCCGGCCCGGTAGGCGGCGGCGACCCGCTCGAGGTCCGCGGTACCGGTCTGGTGGGTCAGGCGGATCCGGCCCTTTGCGGCGGCGAGCAGGGGCAGGGCGGCGGTGACGCGGTCGTTGAGGAAGCGCGAGCCCTGGCTGCCGCCGAAGACGAGGACGTCGAGCGTCGCCGAGCGCCGTTTCGCCGGCAGCGCGTAGAACTCCTCGCGGACCGGGTTGCCGAGGACCACGCCCTTGCCCCGGAAGGCCGGCAGGGTCGAGGGGAAGGCCGCGACGGCCTTGCGCACGGAGCGGGCCAGCAGCCGGTTGGTGAAGCCCGGCCGGGCGTTCTGCTCCAGGATGACGGTCGGGATGCGGAGCCAGGAGGCCAGCAGCACGATGGGGCCCGAGCTGTATCCGCCGACCCCGATGACGAGTCCCGGCCGGGTCCGGACGAGGATGAGGAGGGAGTGGGCGAAGGCCAGGGGCAGCAGCAGGAGGCCGCGCAGGCTCTTGAGGCCCCGGCCCTTGAGCCCCTCGATGCGCATGGGCACGAAGCGCACGCCGTGCTCGGCCATGATCCGCCCCTCGACGTCGCGGCGCGTCCCGACGTAGGTCAGGGCGAGGTCGGGCGCCATGGCCAGCAGCCGGCGCCCGACGACGAGGGCGGGGTAGAGGTGCCCCCCCGTGCCCCCGCCGCTGATGACGACGCCGCGCGGCCTCATATTTTCACCGTCCCCCCGGTGTCGCCCCTCTTCCGGCTGATGTGGAGGAGCAGGCCGACGGCGGCGAGCGTGACGACGAGCGAGGACCGGCCGAAGGAGAGCAGGGGCAGGGGCGTGCCCTTGGCCGGGCCCAGGCCGAGGACGATGGACATGTTCATCAGGGCCTGGCCGACGACGGCCAGCGTGATCCC
>CAZFBC010000372.1:0-1863 GCA_964517245.1 uncultured Eubacteriales bacterium
CTTTCCTCGTCAAACGCTTCCGGGAAGGCCTGACAGCCCGGTCCGAGTGCATCTCATGCAATGGGTGCTTCAATCCGCGCGGCATACGCTGCGCGGAGCTCGCGAAGAAGCGGCGACAGGGCCCGTGACCGTCTCCGGGCCGAGGAGGATTCCATGTCCAAAGCGATGATCCCCGCGGTCGTTCTGGGCGGATGCGCCGTCCTGGCCCTCTCGTTCTGCCGGGCCCCCGACACGGCCGCCCCGGCGGGGGCGGGGGCCCCCGTTCTCAACGTCAGGGATTTCGGCGCGACCGGCCTGAAGGACGGGCTGGACCAGGAGGCCATCCAGAGGGCCGTCGACGCCTGCGCGGCGGCGGGGGGCGGCACGGTCCTCTTCCCGCCGGGAGATTACACGTCAGGCACGATCCACCTGCGCAGCCGCGTCCGGCTCTACCTCGAGGGCGGCGCGACGGTCCGGTCCATCCACGACAGATCGCGCTTCGACCGGGACGCCCTTCTCTACGGCGAGGACCTGGTCGGGGTCGCCATCGAGGGCCGCGGCGTCTTCGACGGAGGCGGGGCCTACGACCGCAAGCTCAAAGGCGACCACGAGGACGACTTCATCCGCCCCAACCAGCTCGAGATGGAGGCGCTCGGCCTGCCCCTGATGCGATCCTTCCCCAAGCCCGACCGGACGGGCAAGATGGTCCTCCTCGTGCGCTGCGCCGACGTCCGCATAGCCGGGGTCTCCTTCGTCGACTCGCCGTCATGGACGATCCATCCCGTGGCCTGCGAGCGCCTGGTCATCGACGGCGTCCACATCCGCACCAGCCTCGAGGACGGCGTCTGGGCCGACGGCATCGATCCGGACGGCTGCAGGGATGTCCGCATCTCGAACTGCACCGTCGAGACAGGCGACGACGCCCTCGTCTTCTATTCCATGGACTGGTTCGGCCCGGCCCGGCCCTGCGAGAACATCACCGTGACCAACTGCCGGTTGAGCTCGGCGTCGAGCGCCGTCAAGTTCTGCGACGGCAACATCGCCGGCATCCGCAACGTCACGATCGACAACTGCGTCATCACCCGCTCGAACCGCGGCGTCGCCTTCATGACCTTCGACGGGGGGGCCGTCGAGAACGTCGTGCTGTCCAACCTGGTCATCGAGACCGTCCGACACGAGTGGTTCTGGTGGGGCGACGGGGAGCCTTTCCACTTCAACATCAGGAAGAGAAGCGAGGTCCACGCCGGTTGGCCGGCGGAGAAGGACCGGCCGGCCGGGTCCATCCGCAACGTCAAGGTCCAGAACGTCATCGCCCGCGGAAGCGGGTCGAGCGTCTGCAGCGGCCATCCCGATTCCTGGCTCGAGGGCGTGTCCTTCGAGAACGTCAAGCTCACCGTTGCCCACGACCCGGGCGCCCCGTACGACAAGGCCGTCCACGGCCTCGTCTTCCGGATGGCCCGCGATCTCCGGCTGAGGGACGTCGAGGTCGTCTGGGAAGGGCCGCCTTCGGAAAAATGGCGGAGCGGGCTGGCCTTCGAGGAGGTCGGGGACCTCGTCCTCGACGGCGTGGCGGCGGCCCAGGCTCCGGGAACCGAGACGGCGCCGGCCGTGCTCCTCCATCAGGTCGATCGGGCCGTGATCCGCGACTGCCGGGCGGTGCGGGGGACGGGGACCTTCCTGATGCTCACGGGCGAAGGCACCAAGGACATTCTCCTCGAAAGGAACGACCTCCGGATGGCCCGCCTCCCCTACTCCTTCGCGGCGGGCGCCAAGCCCCAGGCCCTGAGGCTCGGTTATTGAGGGCGCCGCGAAGCCGGCCCGCGGAGACTAGCGCCGGCCGATGAGGAACAGGACGAGGAAGGCGGCGAGCGCCAGCAGCATCAT
>CAZFBC010000373.1:0-1855 GCA_964517245.1 uncultured Eubacteriales bacterium
CGCCG
Source organism: uncultured Eubacteriales bacterium (assembly GCA_964517245.1). GTDB lineage: Bacteria > Acidobacteriota > Aminicenantia > Aminicenantales > Saccharicenantaceae > RBG-16-66-30. The sequence continues at coordinate 6 of CAZFBC010000373.1, forward strand.
ATCAGGAGCCCGCGGACGCGGCCAGCCGCACGCCCGTCCAGAAGGCGTACTTCGGGGGAAGCCCACCCCTTCGGGCTCCATCCATCCGGTCGACGCTGCCGCGCGAGCCTTCCTCGTTGGCGATGCCGGCCTGGCCCGCCGCCAGGGCCGCCTTCTTGCGCTGCTCGTCGGTGGGCCAGCCCCATTCGAAGCCGACCGTGATCTCCCGGCCCGGTTCCGCGCCGACGCCCACGGCGGGCTCTTGGCCGCGGACGAGCGGGAAGTCGAACTCGAAGACGACCGTCTTCTGATCGGGAGCGAAGCGGAAGTGGGCCGGCCCGAACCCCGGCCCCGGCTCGGGCTGGTCCGCCAGGGGCTTGCCCTTCTTGTCGAGGACTTGGCAGTCGTAGATGTTGTAGGCGGGCTTGGCCCGGAGCTGGGCCTTCTCCTCCTCGGACATCTCACGCTCCCGCCCGATGAAGGCGATAGCCTCCTCGACCGGCACCTGCCTGCGGGCGCATTGGACGGCGCGGCCCTTGTCCTTCTTCCCGGCGGCGCTGAAGTAGAGGCGAATCCCCGTCTGGGTGGCCGTGCTGAGGAATTTCGGGTCCTGGAACACCAGCAGGACGTAGAGCCGGTCCCCGTCGTTGCGGAAGGCGTAGGCGACGTCTCCCTTGTTCCAGAGGGAGAAAGTCGCTCCTTCCCAATCGTCTCTCTTGCCGTCGATCATCGGCGGCGACGCGGCCCAGCCGCTCTCGGCGATCCCGTCCTTGTCCGGGGCCGCGACGGCCGGGGCTGGTATCAAGACGGCCAGTGCGATCGTCAGGACCACGGAAGCGGCCGTGCCGCGGAGCGCGTGTCCTCTCATCGGGATTCTCCTTTTGAAGGCCTAGGCGACTATTATACTCCCCGGCGGGGGAAAAGGGTCAATTTCCGGCCGCCTTGCGGCGGACGAGCCTGGTTCGGCCGGCGGCTCTCACCAGCCCCGCCGTCAGGGGGCAGCGCATCAGGAAGGCGATCGCTTTGTTGTGCCAGCCGGGGACGCAGACGACCCCTCGGCCGAGGCGGCGGAGCGAGAGGCGGACTACGTTTTCGGCCGTCATCCAGAAAGGCTTGGGGACGATGGCCTTGTCGATGTCCGCGACGGTATGGAATTCCGTATGGGTCATTCCAGGGCACAGGGCTTGGACGCGGATGGGCAGGCCCTTTCCCCGGAGCTCGCCTTGGAGGTTCTCCGAGAACATGACCAGGAAGGCTTTCGTGCCGCTGTACATGGCCCCGGAGAAGGGCGAGAAGCCGGCTACTGAGGCGACGTTGATGATCGCCCCGCGGCCCCGGTCGATCATGCCCGGCAGGGCCGCCTTGGTCAGCCGGACCGTCGCGTCGACGTGGACGCGGACCATGCTCAGGTGATCGGCCGTCTCGGCCTTAACGAAGCCGGCCTTGCCGCCGTAGCCGGCGTTGTTGACAAGGAGGTCGAGAGCCGGGTCGGAAGTGAGGGCCCGCTCGAGGCGGGCGAGGCCGTCGTCCTTCGAGAGGTCGGCCTGAACCACTTCGACCTTGACGCCGTGCCGGGCCCGGAGCTCGCGGGCCAGTTCTTCCAGCCGGTCCAGACGCCGGGCCGTCAGGACGAGGTCCGTCCCGGCGGCGGCCAGCCGGCGGGCGAATTCCACCCCGAGCCCGGCCGAGGCACCGGTGATGAGAGCGCGCTTGAACGTCATCCGCGGCATCTGTCCCTCCGGCCGCTAGTCTACGGGAACGGGCCCCGCTTTTCAATTGACACGCGCCTTTTTCCCTATGATAATAAAGCCAATGGCCATCACCCGCTGCCCCTATTGCCACGCCATCATCGACGAGAACGACAAGTACTG
>CAZFBC010000374.1:0-1852 GCA_964517245.1 uncultured Eubacteriales bacterium
CATGGGCGCGTCGTTCTCGCTCCTCGTCGGACAGCTCGGCATGCGCATGGCCATCCAGGCCAACGTCCGGGCGGCGGCCGCGGCCCGGCGGGGCTTCAACGAGGCCCTGTCGATCTCCTACTACGCCGGGACGATCACCGGCATGCTGACCGACGGCTTGGGCCTGTTCGGCGGCACGCTGATCTTCATGGTCTTCGGGACCGCGGCGCCCGACGCCCTGCTCGGCTTCGGCTTCGGCGGCACGCTGCTGGCCCTGTTCATGCGGGTCGGCGGCGGCATCTACACCAAGGCGGCCGACGTCGGGGCCGACCTCGTCGGCAAGGTCGAGAAGGACATCCCCGAGGACGACCCGCGGAACGCCGCGGTCGTGGCCGACCTCGTCGGCGACAACGTCGGCGACTGCGCCGGCATGGCCGCCGACATCTTCGAGTCGTACGAGGTGACCATCGTCTCCGCGCTGATCCTGGGGCTGGCCCTGATGGCCATCGACCCGACCCACGCCCTGAAGTGGATCGTCTACCCCCTGATCATCCGGGCCATCGGCGTCATCTCCTCGATCCTGGGGACCTTCACCGTCCCGATCTGGGAGCGCTTCCCGATCAAGTTCCTGCGGGCCAAGGACGCCGAGGAGGCCATGTTCCGCTCCTACGAGGTCTCGAGCGTCAACACCGTCGCCTGGTCCTTCGTCGTGGCCGTCCTCTACGCCCACGACTGGAAGCTGGCCATGCTGACCTCGGTCGGCGTCGGGCTGGCGGTGGCCTTCAACCCGCTGACGTCCTACTTCACGTCGACGCGGAAGGGCCCGGTCAAGGAGATCGTCAAGTCGACCAAGACCGGGCCGGCGACGACCATCCTGTCCGGCCTGGCCGTGGGGATGGAGTCGAGCGTCTGGGCCGTCGTCATCATCGTCATCAGCTTCATCATCGCCCTGGCCCTCTACAGCGCGGCCGGGGCGCTCTACGTCCTCTACGCCGTGGCGATGATCGGCATCGGCATGCTCAGCCACACCGGCAACAACGTGGCCATGGACTCCTACGGCCCGATCTCCGACAACGCCAACGGCATCGCCGAGATGTCCTGGCAGGGCCAGTGCGACGAGGAGACGGTCAAGGCCCGCCAGATCATGGCCGATCTCGACGCCGTCGGGAACACGACCAAGGCCATCACCAAGGGGATCGCCATCGCCTCGGCGGTCATCGCCGCGGTCAGCCTGTTCGCGTCCTACATCACGGACGTCGGACGGGTCCAGCTCCAGCTCGGCATGAAGGAGATCATGACCGCCATCCGCATCTCCGACACCAAGGTCTTCGTCGGCCTGCTGCTCGGGGGCGCGTTCCCGTGGCTCTTCAGCTCGCTGTCGCTCCGGGCGGTCACCCGCGCGGCCGGGCTCATCGTCGAGGAGGTCCGGCGGCAGTTCAAGATCCCAGGGCTCATGGAAGGCAAGGTCAAGCCGGATTACGCCCGGGTCGTCGGGATCTCGACGGCCGCGGCCCAGAAGGAGCTCATCCCGCTGGCCCTGATCTCGGTCGCCCTGCCGCTCATCGTCGGCCTGGTCCTCCAGGTCGAGGCCCTGGGCGGGTTCCTGGCCGGCATCATCCTGAGCGGCCAGCTCCTGGCCGTGTTCATGGCCAACGCGGGCGGCGCCTGGGACAACGCCAAGAAATCGATCGAGGACGAGCCCAAGGACATCGTCGCCTGCACCGGCAAGGGCTCGGAGCGGCACAAGGCGGGCGTCGTCGGCGACACGGTCGGCGACCCGCTCAAGGACACGGCCGGGCCGGCCCTCAACCCGATGATCAAGGTGACGAACCTGGTCAGCCTGCTCGCGGCGCCGATCATCGTCAAGTACAAC
>CAZFBC010000375.1:0-1827 GCA_964517245.1 uncultured Eubacteriales bacterium
AATTTTTAAAATTTAAAACTTACAGGGCGGGATCTTGCTGCGCTCAACTTGCTTGGTTGCGGCAAACTCAACAATCGCTCAATTTCCATCATAGACATAATGATTGACAGTTTACAGGTAACCCGCAGAAAATTACCATGGGTTCCGACGACTAATTTAAGGCCATTCTCACCCATGGTAATTTTCTGATAGCTGTATCAAAAAAAGACCTGCCCTCCTTGTAAACGTGGGTTATGTAAAGGAGTCTAACAACCCTTAACAAAGAGCCATAACCAAGGAGGCAGGTCATGAACAGTGTAAAATTTGTCGGTATGGATGTCCATAAAAAAACGATCACTATTGCTGTTATTGATGAAAACCGTAAGGAACCACCCAGGATTTATGGTACTATTGCCAATGAACTGGAAGCGCTGGATAAATTTTGTCGTAAAATGGTCTCCACCTCAACCCAATTACATTTTGTCTATGAGGCTGGTCCTTGCGGTTATGGTGTTTACCGCCATTTAACCCGAAATGGGTTTAACTGCACGGTGGCTGCCCCTTCCATGATCCCTAAAAAAAGCGGAGATCGTATTAAAAACGACCGCCGGGATGCCGCCATGCTGGCTCGTTTGCACAGGGCCGGGGAACTGACTGCCGTTTATGTACCTGACGCCCAGGACGAGGCCATGCGTGACTTGAGCCGTGCCAGAGAAGATGCCGTAATCGCCTCCCGTAAAGCCAAACAGCGGCTTAACGCTTTTTTGCTCAGAAACGGGTTCGTGTACCCCGGTAAATCCAAACGGTCCAAAGCCTTTTTCAACTGGCTTTCCGACCTGTCCATGCCTTATCCGGCTCAACAGATCGCATTGCAGGAATATATTGATGCGGTAAACGAAAACACCAACCGTGTAAACCGATTAACGGATCAAATCCGACAAATGGTGTCTGATTGGCGTTTAGCCTCGATTGTCTCAGCCCTTCAGGCTTCTCGGGGCGTTTCCATGGTTGTGGCTGTCACTGTATTGGCAGAGCTGGGAGATCTTAGCCGGTTTAAAAAGCCATCCCAGTTGATGGCTCATCTTGGACTTATCCCTTCTGAACACTCTTCTGGTACTATCATCAAGAGGGGTGGCATAACCAAAACCGGTAACGGTCATGCACGTAAAGCTTTGGTTGAAGCTGCCTGGGCATACCGAATGCCAGCACGGGTCAGTCGTTTTTTGCTCACACGCCAGCAGGGATTGCCTGAAAAGGTTTGCCGGATCTCCTGGAATGCCCAAGTCCGTTTATGCGCACGGTTCAGAAGGTTGACAGCCCAAGGAAAAAGTAGGCAGGTAGTAGTAACTGCCATCGCCCGTGAACTGAGCGCATTTTTGTGGGCCATAGCAAAACAGGTGCAACCAATTATTTGAGAAAGTAGCATAACGAAAATGAACAAAAATTATAGCAAGGGGGCTATTGGCAAAGGATAGATAACGGACTACCAGGTTGTTGGTAGAGGCGCGATCACGGTTTAGGAGAACCCTCGTAAAAGCTATGGGATATGGCAATCGGCCTAACTCCCGCCATTAGACAGAGGCAGCTCCACGACGAAACCATGACATGCGGTAACCAACCCGCGAATATCAGAATGATCAACCGTCGTTTCAACGATTCCGCCTCTAACAACAACTTGGTATTTATCCAACAGAATTTTCCTTTGGTACTATTGAAAAGAAAGGAAGGCGGATATCTTTTTTTCTTGACAGCTGTCAATCATATCAGCTTTTGCTGCATCTTTAACTGATTGACCTATCAACCAACAGACATAACTATCAATAAATATGACACGATCATGCAAATTGT
>CAZFBC010000376.1:0-1826 GCA_964517245.1 uncultured Eubacteriales bacterium
GCTTTTCGAGGGCCAGGCGGTACTCGCGGTCGTCGAGCTCGACGAGGAGGTCGCCCTCGCGGACGTGCCGGCCCTCGGCGGCGCGGAGGTCCTTGACGACGCCGCCGACCTCGGCCTTCACGGCGACGCGCTTCTCGGTGTAGGCCTGGCCGGGCGACTTCAGGGTCATGACCAGGTCGCCGATGAAGGCCTCGCCGACCTTGACGGGAAGCGGGGCGGCCTCGACCTTCTGGTCGGGGGCGGCGGCGGGGGAGGCGCCGGAGGGCGCGGCGTCGGACGGGGCGTCGGCCGAGGGGGCCGGGCCCCGGTCGAGGACGAGGAAATAGAGGCCGGCGGCGAGGATGAGGACCAGGGAACCGCCCAGAACGGCTTTGGGTATGCGCATCGACATCCTCCTTGTCCGCCCCGGACGAAGGACGCGTCCGGCGCCGGTGAGTCGGGCCGACCGGATTTTACTAACGGGGCCGGAAATTAGCAACCTTTGACAGGACGGCCGAAGGGCCCCGGAATTCTCACGGCCCACGGGATTGATACGCCGGGCCGGTCCGGGGCGTTGCGGGAAGTGCGAAAAAAATAGCATGCCGCCTCCCCGGCCCCCGCCTGAATATCCGGGGACATGCACCGGGTACGTGTCCCCGATCCGCCTGACGGGAGGGGCGTTTTCTGCTACTATGACGGGGAAAGGCGGATCGCTCGTGCTTGTCCTGGCCATCGAAACGTCGTGCGACGAGACGTCGGCGGCGGTCCTGCGCGCGCCCGACACGGGGACATGTACCTCAGGTCCATGTCCCCCCTCGCCGGCCTCCGCCCCCGAGGTCCTGAGCAACATCGTCCTGTCCCAGGACGAGATCCACGCGCCTTACGGCGGCGTCGTCCCGGAGCTGGCCTCCCGCCAGCACATCCGGACGATCGCGGCCGTCGTGGGCGAGGCGCTGGCCCGGGCCGGGGTCGGGCTCGGCGAGATCGGCCTCTACGCCGTGACCCAGGGGCCGGGGCTCATCGGCTCGCTCCTCGTCGGCCTGTCCTTCGCCAAGGGGCTGGCCTATTTCCACAAGAAGCCCCTGGCCGGGGTCGACCACCTCGAGGCCCATCTCGAGGCCTGTTTCCTCGAGGACCCGGCCATCGCCTACCCGGCGCTGGGGCTGCTGGTGTCGGGCGGGCACACGGCCCTCTACCTGATGGACGAGCCGCTCTCGTACAAGCTCCTCGGCAGGACGCGTGACGACGCGGCGGGGGAGGCGCTCGACAAGATCGCGAAATTCCTCGGGCTCGGCTATCCCGGCGGTCCGGTCATCGAGAGGCTGGGGCGGGAGGGCGACGCCCAGGCGTTCCCGTTCGCCCTGCCGCGGACCAAGGACCGGAGCCTCGACTTCAGCTTCAGCGGGCTCAAGACCGCGGCCCTGAAGCACATCCGGGAGCACGGGATCACGGGCGGCGACGCGCGGCTCGCCGATTTCCTGGCCAGCTTCGAGGAGATCGTCGCCCGGACGCTCGTCGACCACGTGCGGGCGGCGGCGGACCGGGTCCAGCCGAAGTCGCTCGTCCTGTGCGGCGGGGTGGCCCGGAACGCGAGACTGAGGACGCGCTTCCGGGACTACGCCCGCCGGGCCGGCCTCGACGCCTACGTCCCCTCGCCGAAGCTCTGCACCGACAACGCCGCCATGGTCGGCGCCGTCGCCCTCAAGCGGTTCGCCCGCCGCCCCGACGCGGCGACGGACCTCGACCTCGACGCCTACCCCCGCTAAATGGGGGACATGATACCCATTCCCCTTCAGCGGACGTCGTAGCGGATGAATAGGACGTAGGCGGCGGCGAAGAGGACGACG
>CAZFBC010000377.1:0-1819 GCA_964517245.1 uncultured Eubacteriales bacterium
CCGCCGTCCATAAGGCGATCCCGGAAGGGCGGATCGAGCATTTCAGCAAGATGGACGACTTCGGGGACAGGCTCCGGAAGATCGTGGAACCGGATTCGGTCGCCGTCCTCTCCGCACCCAACCGGGGCGAGCTTCAGAAAATGCAGCTGTTCCGGAAATTGCTGACCGAGATCTATGTCATCCTCGTCCTTCCGGATCGGGGCAAGGGCACGATCGCGCTCGCCCATCGCCTGTTGCCCCGCTTCATGAGCCAAAAGGACAGCGATTTCGCGGACCTCAAGGTCGTCCTCAACAGGATGTACGACAATTCTCGAAGATCCCATGATCGGGAAGCGATCCAGGAGTCTTAGCATGAACCGACCAACCGTTTGGAAAGCCATCGCCGGGGCCGTCGTCATCACCCTGATCGGCTGGGCCGCTTCCTGCGCCCTGAATCCTGTCACCGGCAAAAGGGAGCTCATGCTCCTGTCCTCGGCCGACGAGCTCGCGATGGGCCAGCAGACGGACCCGCAAATACTGGGGACCTACGGCCAATACGAGGACGCCGATCTGGCCCGTTACGTCAGCGCCCTGGGGAAAAGATTGGGCGCTTTGAGCCACCAGCCGGATCTGGCTTATAACATCCAGGTCCTGGACAGCCCGGTCGTCAACGCGTTCGCCGTGCCCGGCGGGTACGTCTACCTGACCCGCGGGATCTTGGCCTACCTCAACGACGAAGCCGAGTTGGCCGGGGTCGTGGCCCACGAGATCGGCCATATCGCCGCGCGTCACAGCGCCCAACAGTACAGCAAGGCCCAGTTCGCCCAATTGGGATTGGGCCTGGGGTCCGTGATTTCGAAGGGGTTTCGCAAGTACGCCGGCGTCGCGCAGGCCGGGGTCGGATTGCTGTTCTTGAGCTTCAGCCGGTCGGACGAGCGCGAGGCGGATTCGCTGGGAGTCGAATATTCCGCCAAGGCCGGCTACGACTCCAATCACATGGCGAATCTGTTCACCTCCTTGGAGAGGCTCAATCCGGGAGAGGCCCAGGGCGGACTTCCCGGGTGGTTCTCCACTCACCCGAGCCCGGAGAACAGGATCGCCGCCATCAAACAGGACACCCAGGTCTGGCGGGAGAAGCTCGGGCAGACCCGGTTTGCGGTCAATCGCGATCAATATCTGAAGCAGATCGACGGCATCGTCTTCGGCGAAGACCCGCGCCAGGGCTATGTCGAAGGCAGCGTCTTCTACCACCCGGAGCTCCGGTTCCAGTTCCCGGTCCCGGCGGGCTGGAAGGTCAACAACACGGCCTCTCAGGTGCAGATGATCAATCAGGACCAGAATGCGGTGATTCTCTTCTCCCAAGCCCCCGAAAAGACCGCCGCGGCGGCCGCCCAGGCGTTCGTCAACGAGAGCAAGGCCGCCGTCGTGAAATCGGAAGGCGCCAGAGTCAACGGGATGACCGCTCATCGCATCATCTCCGACATCACGACGGAACAAGGCGTGATCCGCGTCATGTCCTACTTCATCCAGAAGGGACAGGCCGTTTACGCTTTCATCGGATACACGGAACAGTCCCGGTTCAACAACTATGCCTCCGTCTTCGAGCAGACCATGGGCCGGTTCAACAACCTGACGGACTCCCGCAAGATCAACGTCAAGGCCGACCGGTTGGACCTGAAAAGGACCGCGACCCGGGGGAGCTTGCGCCAGGCCCTTCGGAAATTCGGCGAAGCGGAGAATCAAGGGGAGGCCCTGGCGATCATGAACGGGATGAAGCTCGACGACCCCGTTGCCGGCAATACATACTTGAAGGTCGTCGTGAAATAGGCCTTTTGGCGGG
>CAZFBC010000378.1:0-1812 GCA_964517245.1 uncultured Eubacteriales bacterium
TCGATGCGGATGGACTGCAGGGCCTTGTGGCCGTCGAGGACGACGTTGACCATGCCGCCCCCGCTGGCCCCCTCGACGCGCAGGGCCGCGAGCTCCCGCTGGAGCCGGTCCTGCATCTCTTTGGCCGTCTTGAGCATCTTCTGGAGGTCCATGACGTTCTTCATGATCCGTTCTCCGTGGGGCCGGGGCCCTTGGGCCCGGCGTCGCGCGAGGACTGGATGGGGTCGGCCGAGAGGACCTGGGCCTTGAACGTGTTCATGAAGAACTGCACGGCGGGGTCCTTGAGGGCCGATTCGAGCTCCCGGCCCGGCCGGATGGGCCCGCCGCCCGTGGCGTTCTCCTCGGCGAAGCGGACCCGGGTCTCGCGGCCCAGGACCTCCGAGGCGGCCTTCTCGACGGCCCGGATGTCCTTGTCCTGGATGCTCGTGACGAAGAAGCCCCGGCCCTCGCCGAAAACGACCTCGAGGACGTTGTCCTTGAGCATGACCGACGAATACTGGCCCAGGAGGGCGGCCAGGGGGGCCCGGTCCGCGGCCAATCTCTCCAGGACGCGGGCGAAGACGTCCTTCGTGGCCGGGGCGGCCGCCTTGGGCGGCGCCGGCGGGGCGGCGGCAGGCCCGGACGCCGGCCGTCCCGCGCGGGGCGCGCCGCCGGGGGGCGGGCCTCCGCCCGGCGCTTGGGGGGAAGGCTTCGAAGGAGGGCGCTGGGGCTGGAAGTCTCTCTTGAGGGATTCCACGTCGCGGATGAGGTCGCGGAGGGGGACGATCTTTCGGAAATGGCAGAGCTTGACGAGGAAGGCCTCGAAGTAGATCCGGGGCATGGAGGAATATCTCAGGCCGGGCTCGGCCTGCTGGAGGGCGAGGAGGTAGCGCAGGAGGTCCTCCGCCGTGGCCTTGGCGGCCTCGGCCCGCAGGGACGCGAGCCCCTCGGGGCTCGCGGCGATGAGGTCCCCGGGCTTCTCCACGGACTTGACGAGCAGGAGGGCCCGAAAGTGCTCGATGAGCTTGCCGAAGACGAAGCGGAGATCGTACCCGGCGCCGACGACCCCGTCGACGAGCCCGAACACCTCCTCGGGCCTCTCGTCGAGCACGGCCGTGGAGAACCGGAGGAGGAGGTCCTGGCCGATCGCGCCCAGGATCGTCTTGAGGTCCTCGTCGCCGACGTTCTCGCCGCTGAAGGCCACGGCTTGGTCGAGGAGGCTCTGGGCGTCCCGCATGCTGCCGTCGGCGGCCTCGGCGATCAGGGCCAATCCGGCCGGGGTGATGGTGATCCCCTCCTTCTTGGCGATCTCCATGAGGTGGTTGATGATGTCCTTGTGCGAGATCTTCCGGAACTCGAAGTGCTGGCAGCGCGAGACGATGGTCGCCGGGACCTTGTTGAACTCGGTCGTGGCGAAGATGAAGACGGTGTTCGGCGGCGGCTCCTCCAGGGTCTTGAGGAGGGCGTTGAAGGCGTGGGTCGAGAGCATGTGGACTTCGTCGACGATCAGGACCTTGGTCCGGGTGTAGACGGGCTTGTACTTGACCATCTCGCGGATGGGCTCGATGTCGTCGACCTGGCGGTTGGAGGCGCCGTCGATCTCGAGGACGTCGATGGCGCTCCCCTCGTGGATGGACTTGCAGAAGGGGCAGGGGTGGTCCCGGTCGGCGCAAGGATGGGCCGTGGGGCCGTCGGCGCAGTTGAGGGCCTTGGCCAGGATGCGGGCCACGGTCGTCTTGCCCGTCCCCCGGACGCCCGAAAAGAGGTAGGCCTGGGCGACGCGGCCCGTGGCGATGGCGTTCTGGATGGTCCGGACGACGGACAGCTGTCCGA
>CAZFBC010000379.1:0-1808 GCA_964517245.1 uncultured Eubacteriales bacterium
GACGTCCGTGCCCTTGAGGTCGGCCACGTGGTAGGCGAGCAGCTGCAGCGGCAGCACGGTGAGCACCGGCTGGATCTCCGGCAGCGCCTCGGGGATGAACACCACCTCGTCGGCCAGCGCGCCGATCTCCTGATCCCCGGCGCTGGCCACCACGATGACCCGGCCCTCGCGGGCCTTGACCTCGTTCAGGTTGGAGATGGTCTTCTCGTAATGGGCGTCGCGCGGGGCCAGCACCACCACCGGCAGCTCGGCGTCGATGAGCGCGATGGGGCCGTGCTTCATCTCGCCGGCGGCGTAGCCCTCGGCGTGGGTGTAGGAGATCTCCTTGAGCTTCAGGGCGCCCTCGAGAGCGATGGGGAAGTTGATCCAGCGGCCGAGGAAGAGGTAGTGCTCGCAGCCGAGGAAGCGGCGGGCGGCCCGCTCGATCGCGGCGGCCCCGCCGAGGACCCGGTCCATCTTGTGGGGCACGCGCTGGAGCTCCTGGACGAGGGCCAGGCTGTCCTCCTCCCCGAGGGCCCCGCGGGCCTGGGCGAAGCCGACGGCGAAGAGGGCCAGGGCGGCCATCTGGCCGACGAAGGTCTTGGTCGCGGCGACGCCGATCTCCGGGCCGGCGTGCAGGGGAAGGACGCCGTCGGCGCCCCGGGCCATCGAGGAGCTGGCCGTGTTGGTGACGGCCAGGACGGCCCGGGCCTTCTCCCGGGCGGCGCGGAGGGCGGCCAGGGTGTCGGCCGTCTCGCCCGACTGGGAGATGCCGAGGACGAGCGTCCCGCGGTCCATGACGAAATCCCGCGAGCGGAGCTCGGAGGCGTACTCGACCTCGACGGAAACGCGGGCCAGGGTCTCCAGGAGGTACTTGCCGACGAGGGCGGCGTGGTAGGAGGTGCCGCAGGCGATGAGGACGATCCGCGTGACCTCCCGGTAGACGGCCGGGCCGATGCCGATGTCGTCGAGGAAGACCCGGCCGGATTCGAGGGAGACCCGGCTCTTCAGCGCGTCCCGGACGACGTCGGGCTGCTCGAAGATCTCCTTGGCCATGAAGTGGTCGAAGCCGCGCTTCTCGATCATGGCCGGCTCCCAGTCGAGCGTCTCCGCGGCCTTCTCGACCGGGTCCCCGGCGAAGGTCTCGAAGCGGGCCCCGTCCCGCGTCAGGACGGCGATCTCGCCGTCGTTCATGTAGCAGACGCGGCGCGTGTGGAGGAGGAGCGGCGTGATGTCCGAGGAGACGAAGGTCTCGCCGGCGCCGAGGCCGACGACGGCCGGCGGGCCGTTGCGGGCGACGACGATCTTGCCCGGGTCGCGCGACGAGATGCAGGCCACGGCGAAGGCCCCCTCGAGCTCGGCGACGGCCGCGCGCACGGCCTCCTCGAGGACGCCGCGGAAGTGCTTCTCGACGAGGTGGACGATGACCTCGGTGTCCGTCTCGGTCCGGAAGACGTGGCCCTCGCCGCGCAGGCGCTCCTTGAGCGTCCAGTAGTTCTCGACGATGCCGTTGTGGACGAGGGCGATCGTCCCGCCGCAGTCGACGTGCGGGTGGGCGTTGTCCTCGCTCGGCCGGCCGTGGGTGGCCCAGCGGGTGTGGGCGATGCCGCAGGCGCCGGCGAGCGGGCGGAGGCGGAGCTCCTCGGCCAGGTCCCGGATCTTGCCCTTGACCCGGCGCCGGCCGATGCCGTCGCCTTCGAGGACGGCGATGCCGGCCGAGTCGTAGCCGCGGTACTCGAGCCGGCGCAGGCCCTCGACGAGGCCGGGGACCGCATCCCCGGCGCCGGCGCAGCCGATGATTCCGCACATGGTCTCCCTCCCTTACGCGA
>CAZFBC010000380.1:0-1803 GCA_964517245.1 uncultured Eubacteriales bacterium
AGAGCGCGCCTGGCCCGATTCGAACGGGCGACCTGCGGATTCGAAGTCCGACGCTCTATCCAGCTGAGCTACAGGCGCGCGGGACGGGCGTATTCTAGCACAAAGCCCTCCTCCCCCGTGACGGAGGGCGCCTCTTGGCGGGCGGGCCGCCCGCCCCCGGCGGGACTGTCCGCTCGACGTTCCGGCCGGCCGGGTCGCGGTCACCGCAGGCGGGACGATCTCCGCAGGGCGAAGAGGACGAGGCCGGCCAGGGCCGTGGCCAGCCGGCGGATCCTGCGGATGACGCCGATGCTCAAGCCCAGCGCCAGGGAGAAGCCCAGGCTCTGGAGGAGGAGGACGTGGGCGCTCTCCATGACCCCGACGTGGCCCGGGACGAAGAAGAACGCCGTGTTGACGATGGTGACGCCGGTCGACAGGAACAGCGCCTGGAGCGGCGAGGCGTGGGCGCCGAGCACCCGCAGGATGATCAGGACCTCGACCGCGCCGAGGACGCGCGCCGCGTAGTGCAGGGCGGCCGCCGCCACGGTCTTCCAGCTGAACCTGGCGTAGACGAGGCGGAGGTTCGCGTCCAGGTCCTTGAGGGGCTTCTCCCGCCTGGCGATGAATATCCGGAGCTTGGGCACGACCTTGGCGATCCGCCCGAGGGTCCGGAAGACGCCCTTCCGCTGAAAGGTGACGAGCAGGCCGATGCCGACGGCGGTGACGGCCAGGCCGACCGCCGCCGCCCCGTTCATCCAGGAGGGCAGCTCGAGGAAGAACAGGCCGAGGAGGAAGCCGGTCATGAGGAACGCCGTCGAGGCGAAGGACTCGATGGTCTTGTCGACCAGGACGCCCGGGATGCCCTCCGTCAGCGGGACGTGCCTCTTGATCAGGAAGGCCCGGGCGGCGTCCCCGCCGAGGTTGGCCGTGGGGACGAAGGCGTTCAGGGCGTCGCTGACGAGCTTGGCCCGGTAGAGCCGGAGGAGCGCGACCGGCCGGAAGTAGGCGGTCTGGACGAGATGCCAGGCCCAGGCCTGGGCGAAGAGCCAACCGAAGCCCAGGCCGGCGACGGCCAGGAACCAGGGCCCGAAGCGCGCCAGGTGCTCGAGGAGGGTCGCCAGCCCGACCCGCGACAGCAGGTAGACGAAGAGCAGGAGCCCGGCCGCGGCGAGGAGGATGCGGGCCCCTTTCCAGGGCATCCCGGACCGGCGGACGGCCGGCCCTCCCTCGACGAGGCCGGCGGCGATCGCGGCCTCCGCCTTGAGGAGCGCCGGCTCGTCGTCGACGTCGATCCAGAACAGGTCCCCGATCGGCCAGGTCCTGGCCTTGCCCTTCTCCGCCAGCGCGCGGATGCCCCCGGAGAGGGAGAAGTCGCCGCGGGCCTGGCTGGCCTCGAGGGCCTCGAACAGGGCCGGCGTGCAGAGGAAGACGCCCGTGTCGAAGGCGTTGTAGTCGGCGATGGTCTTGCCGATGGCGGCGATGCGGCCGCCGGCGTCGCGGACCTTGGTGACGTCGTCGAGGTCGACCCGGGGGTGGCCCTCGATGCGGCGGTCGACGGCCAGGACGACCTCGTCCGCGCCGATCGTCTGGCGCGCCAGGTCTTCGAGGAGGTCCGGGTCGACGATGTGGTCGGCCATCGTCAGCAGGAACCGGTCGCCGGCCAGACCCCGCGCCTTGAGGACCGAGAGCCCGTTCTCCTTCTCCCACTCCTCGTTCCGGACGGTCGCGATGGAGAGGCCGTCGGCGGCGGCCTTGGCCCGGAGATGGGCCTCGAGCGCGTCGCCGGCGTAGCCCGTGACGACGACGAACTCGCGGATCCCGGCC
>CAZFBC010000381.1:0-1791 GCA_964517245.1 uncultured Eubacteriales bacterium
GGGCAGCCGCAAGGGCATCGACTACGTCCTCCAGAACCACAAGGTCTTCCGCCGCGAGGACCTGATCATCGTCCCCGACGCCGGCAACGAGAACGGGACCATGATCGAGGTCGCCGAGAAGAGCATCCTCTGGCTCAAGATCAAGACCGTCGGCCGGCAGGCCCACGGCTCGACCCCGGAGAAGGGCGTCAACAGCTTCAAGGCGGCCAGCTTCCTCATCGCCGCCCTGAACGACCTCTACAAGGCCTACCCGGCCCGGGACCGGCTCTTCGACCCGCCGATCTCGACCTTCGAGCCGACCAAGAAGGAGGCCAACGTCCCGAACGTCAACACCATCCCCGGCGAGGACGTCTTCTACATGGACATGCGCATCCTGCCGAAGTTCAAGGTCCAGGACGTCGAAAAGACCATCCGCTCGGTGGCCAACGGGATCGAGAGGAAATTCAAGGTCAAGGTCCACATCGAGGTCCAGCAGAAGGCCCCGGCCGCGCCCCCGACCTCGCCCCAGGCCCCCGTCGTCCAGGCCCTCAAGCGGGCGGTCAAGGCCGTCTACAAGAAGGAGGCCCGGGCCATGGGCATCGGCGGCGGGACCGTGGCCGCCCTGTTCCGGCGCTGCGGCTTCCCCGCGGCCTGCTGGTCCAAGCTCGACGAGACCGCCCACCAGCCGAACGAGTACTGCATCATCGACAACATGGTCGGGGACGCCAAAGTCTACGGCCACATCTTCCTGCAGGATTAGCGGCCGGGACGGCGGCGCCCGGAAGCCCTAGACGGGGCGCAGCGCCGCGCCCGGTCCCAGGGGCGGCGCGGGGTAGACGCGCTGGACCCGCTGCGCGATCCGGACCGTGTTGAGGTGGATGGCCACGGTGTCCCTGATGTCCGCGGCGTAGCCGCCGGCCAGGACGACGGCGACGGCGATCCCGAGGCGCCGGGCGCTCTCGACGACGACCTTGTCCCTTTCCTTCAATCCCGCCATGGTCAGCGCCAGGCCGCCCAGCTGGTCCTTCTCATAGGGATCGGCCCCGGCCAGATAGATGACGAGGTCCGGCCGGAACTCCTTGTAAACCCTGGGGATGTGCGCCCTGAGCTCGGCCAGGTAGGCCTCGTCGCCGTCGCCCGCCCAGAGGCCGACGTCGACCGTGCTCCGGGGCTTCTCGGCCGGGTAGACGTCCATCTGGTGGATGGACAGGGTGAAGATCTCCTCCCGGCCGGCCAGGGCCGCGGCCGTCCCGTTCCCCTGGTGGAGGTCGCAGTCGACGATCATGACCCGGCCGGCGAGCTTCTCCTCCACGGCCTTCCTCGCGGCCACGGCGACGTCGTTGAGCAGGCAGAAGCCCTCGCCGTGGTCCGGGAAGGCGTGATGGAAGCCGCCGCCGATGTGGACGGCCATCCCGCACTCGAGGGCCTTGCGGGCGGCGAGCACGGTCCCCCCGACCGACAGCAGGGCGAAGCGGACGAGCTCGGGGGAGAAGCGGGTCTCGAGGGCCTTGAGCTCGGCGTGGCTCAGGCTGCCCGACCGGATCCGCCTGATGTACTTGGGCGTGTGGACGAGCAGGAGGTCGTCCTCCGAGGCGGGCCTGGGCCGGAGGAAATTCTCCTTCCGGGCCCCCATGGCCAGCAGGTTCTCGTAGACCTGCCGGTATTTCTGGAGGGGGAAGACGTGCTTGCCGGTCTCGAACATCCAGTATTCGTTGGAATAGACGAGCTGGAACGGGAAGCGCTTGCCGACGAGCACCTTGAAGAGATCGAGCAGATCGCCCATGCGACCTCACCATATCAAAAAACGCCCTC
>CAZFBC010000382.1:0-1786 GCA_964517245.1 uncultured Eubacteriales bacterium
GCGACGCGGACCGGCGTCGGCGCCAGGACCCGCACGAGGTCCCCGGGCGCGAGGCCGACGATGAAGCCGCGCTTCCCGCCGTTGATGTAGATGACGGGCAGGGCCAGGACGGACTCTTCGACATAGACGGGCAGGGGCTTGCGCAGGCCGAAGGGCGACGTCCCCCCGACCTGGTAGCCGGAGTGGCGCTCGGCGGTGTCGGGCGCGCACGGACGCACCGACTTGACGCCGAGCGTCCGGGCCAGCTCTTTCGTCGAGACCTCGCGGTCGCCGTGCATCAGGACCACGAGCGGCCGCTTCGCGTCGTCCTCCATGACCAGGGTCTTGACGACGAGGTGCTCGTCGACCGAGTACTGTGCGGCGAAAGCGGCCGTCCCGCCATGCTCGACGTAGGCATAGGGGTGCTCCGTGAACTCGACGGCGGCCTGCCGCAAGGCCCGCACGGCCGGCGTCACCGGCGTCCTGTCGCGGGCCACGGTCAGTCTCCGGACGTCTCCGGCTCGGCGTGGACCAGGACCCGCTCGATCTCCGGGATGTCCCTCCTCAGGATCTCCTCGATGCGCGTCGACAGGCGGTGGGCCTCGACGACCGGCAGGTCGCGGTCAAAGGCGCAGTGGAACGACACGGCCAGCCGGTCCCCCTGCCTCCGGACGACGATGCTGTGGCAGCAGTCCCGCCCGACGACCTCGTCCGTGATGCGCTTGACCCGCGCCACCAGCGGCCCCTCCCCGGCCGTGACGTCGACGCCGCTGCCGACGCCCGTCCCCCGGGACTCGATGTGGGTGTTGACGCGCTTGACGCCCGCGATCTCGGACCGGAGGTCCCGCTCGACGCGGCTGGCCAGCTCGTGGGCCTGATGGAGGAGGAGATGGTCGTCGACCTCGAGGTGGAGGTCGATGTGGATCTCGCCGCGGTCGTCGTGGACGCTGACGTTGTGGACCGGGACCTGGTTCCTCTCGGCGATGGCCCGGACGCGCCGGGCCAGCGTCTCGCGCTCCGACTCGCGCGGGTCCGTGTGGATGACGACGTCGGCGCCGGGAAGGATGGCCTGGATGCGGGCCTCGACGCTCTCGGCGATGGCGTGGGTCCGTTCGAAGGACAGGTTGCGGTCGACCTCGATCGTCATGTCGACGAAGACCCGGGGGCCCGACCGGCGCATCCGGACCTTGCCGGGGCTGATGACGCCTTCGACCTCGTCGGCGGCGGTCTCGATCGCGTCCCTCAGGCCCTCGGGGGCCCGGTCGAGCAGGACGTCGATCGTCCGCTTCCCCAGCCGGTAGCTGACGAAGAGCACGATGAGGGCGACCCCCAGGGCGGCGACCGCGTCGGCCCGGTTGAGGAGGGTGGCCTGGCCGGGAAGGAATTTCCGTCCGATCCAGACGAGGACGAGGCCGACGAGGACGACCGCCGAGCTCCAGACATCGGTCGAGAAATGGAGGGCGTCGGCCTCGAGGGCCTGGCTCTGATGCTTCTTCGCGGCCCGGGCGAGCATCTTCGACCGGTTGACGTCGACGGCGATCGAGACGACGACGACGAGGAAAGCCCACAGGCTGGGATCGACGTGAATGTCGCGGAAGAAGATCCGGCGGACGGCCTCGACCATGATCCAGGCGCAGGTGACGAAGAGGAGCAGGGTCTCGACGAGGGCGGAGAAGTTCTCGACCTTGCCGTGGCCGTAGGGATGGGCGTCGTCGGCGGGACGGTCCGAGACGCTGACCGCGACGAGAGTGATGACCGCGGCGACGAGGTCGAGGGCCGAGTGGGCCGCCTCGGCCAGGATGCCGAG
>CAZFBC010000383.1:0-1782 GCA_964517245.1 uncultured Eubacteriales bacterium
GACCGTAATTGGATCCTAGATGGTGCAAATGTTCACGTCTCAATTGTTGGATTTGGTTCAGATCATCAAGAAGAAAAATACCTGGACGACAAGAAAGTAAAAGTAATCCACTCAAATTTAACTTCTGTTGCAGATGTCACACAGGCGAAACGTTTACCCGAAAACGCGAATATTAGTTTCCAAGGGGTGATTTTGGTTGGTCCTTTCGATATTCCAAAAGACCTTGCGCTAGATATGATTGCCAAGTCGAATAACCCAAACAACCGCCCAAATAGTAATGTAATTAGACGCTGGGTGAATGGTAAGGATATAACTGATGTTGATCAATACCTTCGCCAATTATGGCGAATAAACAGGTGATTTAGCCACATGAATGCTGCCCAAAGTGGCAATTTTCTGAAAAAGCTGGGCAACTAAAATATCATCAGGTTTTTGCGGAAGTATTTTTAACATCTCGGTCGCATATTTGCAGCCTCGGTAGTAGGATTTCAGATCCAGAACGCCAAAATCGGGATCTGTTAGTCGGAAATCGCACAGTAACACTTGAGATAGGTTGACCATAAATAAAGACAGGTTGGCGGCATTGGTGACTGCGGTTTGGTTGACATTCATGAAATCTTCCAGGCCCCAGAACTGTTTGGCGGCTCTGAAGTTAAATTCGATTTGGAACCTCAAACTGTAATATTCGATCAGATCCTCCCATGACAGGTCCAGATCGCTGCTGAACAGGATGACGTGCGCCCAGGCATGGGTGCGGAGATTGGTTTTGACGATGAAGACCACGTTGAGCGGCTCAGGGAAATCGGTGTGGAGGAGTTGGGCTTGATAAGTACGGGTCTGAATACCTTCCTTCACGGTCGTGGCTTTGAGATACCGCTCAGGGATAGCCTGATAATCTACTCGTTCACCAAATTTGCGATGAGGACCTTTGCCTTGGTAAGGACCCTCATAGGGAAAACAGAGAGCCGCATCCCAGCGCAATTTGGAAATGAGGTGCAGGCCAGTCTGACGAACCATGCGGTAGGCCGGGTAGTTGCCAAAATGACCATCCAAGGCCAGATAAGTCGGTCGGAGCAAGCTGCTGATCCGCACCAGCAGAGCTTCCAGCATCTTCTGAATGCGTTCCAACTCCGGGTTCAGGCTGATTTCAGTCTTGTCTTTGTTTTTACTGCCCTTCGGTCGACCTGGCTTGCGTTTCAGCCCAGATGCTTTGGCTTTTTGAGCTTCTTTTTTGGCTTTGCAGGCTGCTTTTTCTTCTAGGCTGCGAACGGTCTGTTCCATATACAACGGATAAGAGTGGCGCTGCTTAACACTAACCAGGGAGATGACAAAGAAGGACAAACTGGGGATGACCTTCTGCTGCAGACCGGAGAAAAAATGATCCAGCCCATAGGTCTTCTTCCCGGCTTTGCTGACCACACATTCATCACCTGCCAGCAGATAAACGTCATCTTTCTGAAATAAGGTCTGGCAAAAGAACTGCCAGAACACTTGCGCCCAGGGAATGGCAGTGTAGTAAAAGCGTTGGATCGTGCGGTAGCTGCCGCCTTCTCCGGCCCAACGTGACAAACCCAACATCGTGACCCGCCCGGTCATCGATAACATGGCGGTGATAATCCGGCTCATTTGACGGAGTGTAGTTTTGGATAATCCACTTTGGTTCAGTTGGAAAGGTGCTAGAATATCTGTCATGGGTTTTTGTGGGTGAAGTTTTTGTCCGGGAAGACATTAACTTTACCCCAAAAGCCCTATTTCATTCGCCTAATTTTGGCGAAGGTATTG
>CAZFBC010000384.1:0-1781 GCA_964517245.1 uncultured Eubacteriales bacterium
GGGACGGCCCGCTAACGGGGCCGCTTGAGCAGGTTAACCAGCTGGACGCGGTTCCGGGCGCCCGTCTTGGCGTAGACGCTGGTCATGTGGTTCTTGACCGTCTTGGGCGAGATGAAGAGTCTTTCTCCGATCTGCCGGGTATCCAGGCCCGAGGCCACGAGCAGGATGATCTCCCTTTCCCGCTCCGTGATCCCGGCGTCGCGGGCCAGCGCGTCCAGCCCTTGGGCCTCCGACGGGGCGAGGATCCGCGGCGGCGGCAGGGTCCTGTGGGCCTTCTGGAGATAGGCGAGCGCCGGGAGGTTGAACAGGAAGAGGACCCCGGCCAGAACGACGGTCCAAGGGAACCGGGCTTGGGACAAGTACGGGGCGGCCAGGGCGGCGCCGAGCATCGTCAGAGATATGAGGTAGGCGAGCCCCAGCCTCCGGGACAGCCGGCGGCGAGCCGGTTCGTCCCCGGCCGGAGGGACCGCGATCAAGGCCGCGACGGCCGCGACGAGCAGAAGGGCGATGATCCCGTCGAGGACGATGATCTCCACATGGGAGACGATCGAGACGCCGCGGACGAAATAGGAGACGAACGCGGTGAGGAACACGGCCAGGAAAACGGCCTCGGCGGCCCAGAAGGCCGTCTTGAGCGCAGGCGGCACGGTCCGGCCGAGGAGCCCGATGATCCAGGCGAACAACAGCACGAAGAGGCCCCCGAGCATCGGGATGGTGATGAGGTCGACGATCAACCAGACCTCGATCATCGACTCCGCCGGGGCGGCGAAGACGGCCGGGGCCAGGACCTCCCCGATGAAGTTCACGACGGCATAAGCGAAGGAGACCAGGACGAAGGCGTGGAACGTCCTCATGAACGACAGGCCGACGCGCCGCCTCAGGCGAGACGACCAGAGCGACCCGGCGATGGCCAGCCCGAGAAGGAGGACGTAAAGGGCGAGAAGGACGGGCACCATGGCTCCTTCATACCACGCCTCATGGCCGGAGTAAACAGGGTCGACGGGCGTTCTAGGACCTTGGTCACGATCGCCAGGCCGGGACCTTCGGCCTATTTACCGATCGGTTCGGCCGGCCCAGTATGGGAAGCGACGGGCGGCCTCCCACGGGAGGCGGCCTGCGTTCAGACTTAGACGAGGAGGTTGTCATGAAAAAAGCCCTTATCGTCCCGTTCGTCGTCCTGGCCCTCGCTCTGGACATGGCTCCGAGTCTCGCCGCCGGGCAGGAGGCCACGGCCGCCGCGGTCGTCGCCGGCTGCGTCGAGGCCATGGGCGGAGAGGACGGGATCAAATCGGTCCGGACGATGCGGCTCCAAGTCGTCTATACGGACCACGACGCGACGCCGGTCCTTCACGAGATCCGCCTGCCGAACCAGCTCCGCACGGAAAGGCCGGGGGAGTACGTGGCCGTGTTCGACGGGCGTCGGGGCGGGATGCTCAAGTTCGACCCGGCCAAACCGGACGAGCCGCCCGTCGTCCAGAAGGCCCCGGAGGGATTCGAGCGCGGCTTCGAGACCGACCTAGTCTGGTTCTACCCTCTGTTCCTCGAATATCCGGCCGAGTACGCCGGCGTTGTCGATTCGAAGGGGATCCAATGCCATAAGCTGGTCGTCACCTTGCCATTGGGCACGCGGGCCGAATACCTGGTCGACGCCCGGACCTACCTGATCAAGGAGGCCGCCGTGGACGAGACGTTCCAGGGCCAGACCTACCATATGTCGCGGGAATGGCTCGACCTCCGGCCCGTCCGAGGCATCCCTTACCCCAGCCGGATGAGCTACCCCG
>CAZFBC010000385.1:0-1778 GCA_964517245.1 uncultured Eubacteriales bacterium
ATAGCGATTCATTGGAAAGTACCTTCAGGTTATATTTTGAATTCTCCGGAAGCTGTGCAATTCCCAGAAAATATTGGACAATTTCTTCTCCCTGGAAATTGGTGCGGACCAGAATTGCTATATCGCTTGCCCGAAAGCCCTTGTCCTGAAGCATTTTGATCTGTGTCTCCAGCTTTATCAGTGAGTTTTCCCTGAATCCGTTGTCTTCATCCCCTATAAATTCGATTCTTACATAGCCTTCTCCTTTATTATCCTTAGCCGGTTTTTGCTCTACATCGGCATAAATGGCGTCAATTACCGGATTATAGAAATCAATTACAGGAGCCATATTTTCATTGGCAGTCATCTGTTTCACAAAATGCCTAAAAAATGAGTTGTTGAAACTGACTACCCGTTCATCGCTCCGGTAGTTGCTGTCGAGGGTGACTGAGTCAATGCCGAACCCGGGAAAATCATCAAAAACCTGATTGGCCAGAATGTTCCAGTTGCTGTTCCTCCATCTGTAGATGCTCTGCTTCACATCTCCTACCGCGAGGCTGGAAGCTCCCATGCCCAGCGCATTGCTGATCAGCGGCCTGAAGTTGCCCCACTGCATGGCCGAGGTATCCTGAAACTCATCGAGCATAAAATGATGATAGGTGTTACCTGTTTTTTCATATATAAAAGGGGTATCGTTGCCATCGATGATAGATTTCAGGAGTATGTTGGAATTGGCCAGGGGTAATACACTCTTTTCACGGTTCAGTAAGGTGATCTGGTCATTCAGATCGAGGAGGACCGCCATCGTGTACCATTCGTTTTTGATGGCTTTGGCAGTAAGGTAAGAAGTTAAATTGTCATTGAAAAAGGAAATCAGTTTGTTGAGCATGTGAATCAGGTGGCTGTTCACCAGTGCGATCAGCGAGGAGCGGCCGGGGTGGTTTTTTGCTACCCATTTGTCGTCTGATTCTGCAGCAGCGATCGCTGTTTTAGAAATTTCGGACGGAAAGGTGCCGCGTGAAATTTTTTCCAGATAACTGCCTATTCCTCTCGATTTGCCGGAGAAATCATCTGAGGTATATCCAATGGCCGTATATTTTTCAACAATCTCCTTTGCCTGCCTGGCTATTGAAGATTCGAAAACTGCAATATTCCTGTTCAGCATGTCAAGATAACTTTTAATGCTATCCGGATTGTTGAAAAACGTTTGCAGAGCCGGGAGATTTTCCTGCAATCTTTCCTTGAACAGCTCTTTTCCCAGTGATTTAAGGTCTTTTTCTATGCCAAAATTTTTGTTGTTCCTTATCTTTTCATCAATAAAATCTTCGAGCCATTTTCGGAGCGCTTTGTTGGTTCCGATGGCTGTAATAAGCCTGTCAACTGCTTCATTGATGATAAGCTCATTATCAAGCTCAATCTGGAAATTAGGGGTGATACCTACCTCCTTGTTAAAAGCCTTGATTACCCGCTGTGTGAATTTGTCGATGGTGCTGACGGAAAAGCGGTTGTAGTCGAATAGAATGGCTTCGAGGACTTTGCCGGCCTTTGCCGTTAGTTCATCGCCGGAAAAACCGGTTTCTGCAACTAGAATCTTCCTGTAGGCAGTATCCCGGCCTTTTGCCAGATGGCTGAGCTGCTCCACCACGCGTTCTTTCATTTCTGCTGTGGCCTTGTTAGTAAATGTAACCGCAAGGATATGGCGGTAATTGTTCTTATTGGTCATCAGCAACCTGAGGTATTCTATTACAAGCCGGAATGTTTTGCCTGAGCCGGCAGAAGCTTTGTATACAGTTAACATG
>CAZFBC010000386.1:0-1775 GCA_964517245.1 uncultured Eubacteriales bacterium
ACGAGATCAGGCTCGAGAAGGGCGTCCGCTACCTCGTCAACCCCGGCTCCGTCGGCCAGCCCCGGGACCGCAACCCCCGCGCCGCCTACGCCATCTACGACGCCGAGGCCCGGGTCATCAAGTTCTACCGCGTCGAGTACGACATCGAAGAGGCCAAGCGGAAGATCATCGACGAGAAGCTCCCCCCGGCCCTGGCCGAGCGGCTGAGCCTCGGGATCTGAATCGGGATCTGAGTCGGGGACATGTACCGAAGGTACGTGTCCCCTCTTATTCCCGCGGCCGGAACAGCCGGTCGCCCAGCGTCTCGCCGAGGAAGAACCTGAACAGAAAGACGTAGAGGCCGAGGAGCGCGGCGTAGAGCAGGACCATGGACCCGGACATCCCGCCGAGGATCTCGAACAGGGTCAGGTCCATGGAATGGGCGGCCAGCCAGAGGGCGACGAGCCAGAAGACGCCGACGAAAAGGGCGTCGAAGGCCTTGGATTTGAAGAAAACGGAAAAGCTGAAGGGCGGGCCGGGCTCGGCCTCGCCGGCCGCTTCGTCGGCCGCGGCCTCCCGGGGAGCGGGTCCTCGGGGCTCGGGTTCGCGGACGGGCAGAACGGGCGGCCGGACGGGTTCCGCGGGCGCGACGGCCTCCTCGCGGGTCCCGTCCCCGACGTCCTCCTCCCCCGCTTCTTCCTCCTCGCCCGTCTCCAATTCCCCGGTGGGCTCCCGCTCGAAAGGCAACGGGGCCTGGGTCACCCGCTCCGGGAGCCCGATGGTCGAGTCCGACCCTCTCCGGCGGGGAAAGATCTCGACCTCCTCCGGCGTCGGCCCGCCGCCGGCGGCCATGGGGGCCTCGACCGGCCCCGTATCGTCCGGGAAGGCGGGCGCTCCCTTCATCGTGCTGGCCCAGGGCGGGAGGGTGCCCGTCGGAGGCTCTCCGGATGCGGGCCCGGCCTTCCCGACCTCCGCGGTCGGCGTCCTGTCCGGCATCGGGAGGGGTGTCGGGGGCACGGGCGGTTCCGCCGGCTTCAAGGCCCTGTCCTCCAGGAACTTGTCGATCTTCTCCCGGCCGATCTCGACGGTCCGGCCGATGTCCTCGAGGTCCCGCGTGTCGAACGTGACCGGACGGAGCGCGGATTCCCCGGCGGTCGAGGCGAGATCGCCTTCCGGTGTCTCCGTGATGTATTCGACTTCCGGTTCCCCGTCGGACGCGCCGAGCGGAACGGGGATCTCCACCGTCCCGTCCTCGTCCTTATCCGTTTCCACGGCGGCCGACCCCTTGTCTTCCCGCGCTTCCCGGTCCTCGTCTTCCTCTTCCGGGACGCCTTCGTCCGCATCCCCGGCCGTCCTCAGCTCGGCCGTGTCGCTTTTCCCGGGTTCTCCGCCCTCGTCCACATCACCGGTTTCCGTTCGGGCCTCGGACGCTTCGATCTCGTCGACCAGGATGACCTCTTCCGTGACGTCCCCGGCCTCCTCGCCCTCCGCTTCCTCGGCGATGAGGTCGTCGAGGGCCATCTCCTCGGTCTCCTCCGCGAGCTCCTCCTCGAGGTCCCCCTCGGCCTCCCCGGCGTCGTCGCCGGCGAGGTCCTTGTCCGCCTCCGGGCGCTTCTCGCCCTCGGGCTCGTCGATCGTGTAATCCTTCTCCTCGACCTCGGCGTCGATGATCTTCTCGCCCGGGATCTCCTCTTCGACCTCTTCGTCCTCGGCGAAGAGGAGCTGGGTGCCGCAGTTGTTGCAGTACTTGTCGTTCTCGTCGATGATGGCGTGGCAATAGGGGCAGCGGGTGATGG
>CAZFBC010000387.1:0-1772 GCA_964517245.1 uncultured Eubacteriales bacterium
CAGGATCTTGGCGTCGAGCCAGAGGGACCAGTTGTCGAGGTACTCGAGGTCGAGCTTCATCCAGTCCTCGAAGGCGATGTTGTTGCGGCCGTTGACCTGCCAGAGGCAGGTGATGCCGGGCTTCATCGAGAACCGGCGCCTCTGCCAGTCCTTGTACTTGTCGACCTCGTCGGGGACCGTCGGCCTCGGGCCGACGATGCTCATGTGCCCGGCGAAGACGTTGAAGAGCTGGGGCAGCTCGTCCAGGCTGAACTTGCGCATGAACCGCCCGATGGGCGTGATCCAGCGGGTCTTCTTCTCCTTGAACTCGGGCGTCGTCATGTCGTTGAGGTCCTTGACCTCGGACAGCACTTCGTGGGCCCCCCGCCGCATGGTCCGGAACTTGTAGAGGGTGAACCTCCGTCCGGCCAGGCCCAGCCGGTCCTGCTTGAAGAACACCGGCCCCTTCGAGGTCAGCTTGATGAGGACGGCCAGGACGAGAAGAGGCGGCGACAGGACGAGGATGCCCAACCCCGAGGCGACGAAGTCGAAGAGCCGCTTCACCAGGAGCTCCCACTCCTTGGCGCGGGTCGTCCTGAAGTGAAGGAGCGGCAGGCCGTCGAGCTCGGTGACCGAGGACCGGGCCAGCTTGGTGTCGAAAAGGTCCACGGCGACCGTCACGACGACCCCTTCGGTCTCGCAGTCGTCGATGGCGCCCTGGAGGGAGTTGAGGCGGCTCCGCGGGACGACGAAGACGACCTCGTCCACGGCGTCCTTGTGGAATATTTTCGGAATGTCTTCCAGCGTCCCGACGACGTCGAGACGGCCGACCTTGTGGACGCCGCGGCCGGGCTCGTCGTCGACGGCCCCGAGTATCTCGAAACCCCACTCCGGATGCCGGTCGGCCTTCCTGATGAATTCGACGGCCCGCTTGCCGGTGCCCACGACGAGCAGGCGCCGCGTGTTGAGTCCCTGGCGGCGGACGTAATGGGCGCTCATGAAGAGCGCCGTCTTCTCCGCCCAGATGAGGAGAAAGCTCAGGCCCATGAAGAGCAGGAAGAACATCCGGCTCATGAACGTCAGCTTGAAGAGGAAGATGAACGTGCCCAGCAGGAGGAAGGTCAGGGTCGCCGATTTGACCAGGGCCCAGAAGATCTCGAGATAGGTCCGGGTCCTCATCGAAAGGTAAAGGCCGTTGGCGTAGAGCGTCAGGACCCAGTAGGGGACGGCGATGGCCAGGGCCAGGGCGAACTTGCGGAGAGTGACGTAGTCCTCGTCGATCAGGTCCCGAAGAAGGTAGGCGAGGACATAGGCGAGCGTGATGACCGCGCAGTCGGCGGCGATCAGGAACCTGCGGAGAGTCGTCTCCTTCTCTTTGAACATCGCTTTAAAACCCCACCTTCAAAAAATCCCTCCTATTATCTACCTTCCTTCGATCTTTCGCAAGACCCTGGCCGGATTTCCGGCCACGATGGTCCAGGGCGGGACGTCTTTCGTCACGACCGAACCGGCCCCGACGATGGCCCCCTCGCCGACCGTGACGCCGGCCAGGATGGTGGCGCTCGAGCCGACCGAGGCCCCCTTCCGGATGAAGGTCGGGACGACCTTCCAGTCGGCCTCGGTCTGGAGCCCGCCGCCCTCGGCCGTCGACCGGGGGTACATGTCGTTGATGAACGTGACGTTGTGGCCGATGAAGACGTCGTCCTCGACGGTCACGCCCTCGCAGATGAAGGTGTGCGAGGAGATCTTGCAGTTCTTCCCGATAAGCGCGTTCTTTTGTATCTCGACGAAGG
>CAZFBC010000388.1:0-1761 GCA_964517245.1 uncultured Eubacteriales bacterium
CTCCAGGCCATGCAGAACCTCAAGGAGTTCGACGAGGCCTTCCTCTTCCCCATCCTGGAGAAGAAGAGCGATCTCATCCAGGCCGAGGCCCTGGTCCTGCTCATGCGGCACGAGCGGACCAAGCACGTCGCCTTCACCAAGCTCTTCGGCCTGGCCTCCCCCTACGGGATCCGCAACAAGGCGCTCCTCCGCAACCTCGGCATCGTCGACCGCTACGGCCTGCGCGAGGCCGCGCCCTACGTCGAGCCGCTGGCGGAGCGCCGGGACTTCTGGAACCGCCGCATCCGGCAGGAGGCCGAGCGCGTTTTGGAGAAATGGCGTGCGCGATAAGATCAAGATCTGCTTCATCTACCTCATGAACGCCATCCAGGCGGGCAAGATCTACACGGGCGACCACCCCAAGTTCAAGGAGTACCTCGAACGGCTCTACGGCGCCGTCCGCGAGGTCCTCGAGGGCCGCAAGGAGCTCGTCCTGGGCATCATCGGCGGCGAGGCGGCCTGGGAGGACGAGATCTTCTTCAACCTGCGCGACAAGCTCGGCCTGCTCATCGACTTCCTCGAGAAGAACGGGGTCGAGCGGATCATCTTCCAGCAGGGCCTGCGCTTCGAGGAGCTGCGCGAGTTCATCATCTTCCTGACCCGGGTCAAGCGCCAGGAGAAGATCAGCGAGCAGGAGTACTTCAGCCTCCACGGCATCCAGAACATCCGGGCCGGCAAGCTCCGGGTCCTGGTCAAGGGCGAGGAGCCGGAGTCGGAGGCCGAGGAGACCCGGGAGCGCTACGAGAGCTCCGTCCAGACGGTGTCCCACGCCCTCAACGTCGTCCTCGACAAGGAGGAGGTCGACTACCTCGACCTGCGCTTCAACATCCTCGGCATCATGGAGGATTTCGTCGGCCGCCACCAGGAGCTCCTCAATCTCGTCTCGGTCAAGCGGCGCGACCTGGTGACGTTCGTCCACCTGCTCAACGTGACCCTGCTGGCCATGTTCTTCGCCTCCAAGCTCCAGTTCGCCAAGGACGACGTCCTCGACCTGGGCATCGCCGCGCTCTACCACGACGTCGGCAAGCTCTACATCTCGCTCAAGGTCATCCAGAAGGAGAGCACGCTCTCGGAGGGCGAGTTCATCCAGGTCCGCAACCACCCGCTCCTCGGCGCCCGGATCCTCGACGGCTACAAGGACGCCCTGGGCATCCTGCCCATCGTCGTGTCCTACGAGCACCACCTCCGCTACGACCTGACCGGGTACCCCAAGTCGCCCTACGCCCGCAAGCCCCACCCGGCCTCGATGATCGTCTCCATCTGCGACGTCTACGACGCGCTGGCCCTGAAGCGCTCCTACAAGAAGGATTACCCGCCCGAGAAGATCCACGAGCTCATGACGCTCGAGAAGGGCAAGATCTTCGACCCCCAGCTCCTGGACAAGTTCTTCCAGTTCATGGGCGTCTGGCCCGTCGGGACGCTCGTGTCGATGAGCGACGGCCGGGTCGGCGTCGTCCGCTCGACCAACGAGCTCGACATCGACCGCCCCTCCGTCCAGGTCCTCGCGCCGGAGAACGCC
This sequence comes from uncultured Eubacteriales bacterium, assembly GCA_964517245.1. Taxonomy (GTDB): domain Bacteria; phylum Acidobacteriota; class Aminicenantia; order Aminicenantales; family Saccharicenantaceae; genus RBG-16-66-30. The sequence continues at coordinate 1,559 of CAZFBC010000388.1, forward strand.
GGGGAGGTCGTCGACCTGGCCATGCGGCCCGACGTCCGCATCCTCGGGTCGCTCAACCCGCAGGCCGAGGGGGCGATGTACCTGCCGCTCATCGGCCTGCCCGTCCCCCGGCCGGGCGCGGACGAGGAAGAGGCCGGGGAGCCCGGCCTCGCGTAAGGGAGGGAGACCATGTGCGGAATCATCGGCTGCGCCGGCGCCGGGGA
>CAZFBC010000389.1:0-1760 GCA_964517245.1 uncultured Eubacteriales bacterium
CTGGCCATCCCCTTCTCGCACCCGTTCCTGGTCTCACAGAATATCTACCTCGGCAACTACGGCATGATCGCCGCCGGGCTCGCCTACATGCTCGTCGTCTTCGGCGTCCTGGTCGTCTTCGCGGCCCGGGTCTTCTCGACCGACAAGATCCTGACCATGAAGCTGCGCTTCGGGAAGAAGAAGGCGGGCGCCGCCTGAGCCGAGCGCGGCTGGCCTTTTTCATCGCCGTCCGGGCGGTCTCCAACACCGCCTACCGCATGGTCTATCCCTTTCTGCCGGTCTTCGCCCGGGCGCTCGGCGTCGACCTGGCCACGATGTCCCTGGCCATGTCCGCACGGTCCGCGGCCGGGGCGCTCGGACCGCTCGTCGCGCCGTGGACGGACCGCCGCGGCCGCGGCTTCGGCCTGTCTCTCGGGCTGGGGCTCTTCGCGGCCGGGGCTTTCCTGGCCCTCGTCGGCCCCGGCTTCCCGGCCTTCGCCGCGGCCCTCGTCCTGATGACCGTCGGCAAGTACGTCATCGACCCGGCCATCCTGGCCCACCTGAGCGACGTCGTCCCCTACGGGAAGCGCGGCCGCTCCCTGGCGCTGACCGAGCTCAGCTGGGCCCTGGCCTTCGTGCTGGGGGTGCCGGCGGCCGGGTTCCTTCTCGTCCGGTTCGGCCCGCGGGCCCCGTTCGCCGCCCTGGCCGTCCTCGGCCTGGCGGGCCTCGCCGGCGCGCGGGCGATCCTCCCCGGGGTTTCCGCGCCCGCCGGGGCGGCCGGTCACAGGGAGAGCTACCGGGCCGTCTTCCGTTCCCCGGCGGCCCTGTCGGGACTGGCCGTCATCCTGGCCGTGAGCATGGCCAACGAGCTGGTCAGCTTCGTTCTCGGGGTCTGGCTCGAGGACTCTTTCGGGCTGAGGATCGCGGCTCTGGGCGCCGCGGCGGCGGCCATCGGCCTGGCCGAGCTCGGCGGGGAAGGGCTCGTGGCGGCCACCGTCGACCGCCTCGGCAAGACCAGGGCCCTGATGATCGGCCTGGCCGCCAACGCGGCCGCGGCCGCATTGCTGCCCCTGGCCGGCCGGACGACGGCGACGGCTCTCGTCGGGCTGGCCCTGTTCTACATGACCTTCGAGTACACGGTCGTCAGCATGCTGCCGGTCATGAGCGAGATCCTGCCCGGGGCCCGGGCGACGCTCCTGGCGTTCTTCGCCGCGTCGTTCTCGCTCGGCCGGGCCATCGGGTCGCTCCTCTCACCCCTGTTCTACGGGCTCGGCTTCCCGGCCGTCGCCCTGGCCGCGACCGGCCTCAACGCCGTGGCCTTCCTCTTCCTGCTCCGCCTCCGCCGCCTGACGGGGCCGAAGCGCTGAGGCCGGCCGGACCGAACGCCGCGAGGAGCCCTGTCATCGCGCCTTCTTCCGGGCCGATCCCGGGTCCGCCATCACCCGGACCGGGCCGAGGAGGCCCGAGGGCAGAAGGGGCGAGTCGGCGGCGAAATGCTTCCAGGTCGAGAAGGCGAAGCGGCCGGACGACGGGCGCGGCCTCCCCTCGACGAGCCAATCCGGCCAGCGGGCGAGCCGGCCGCCCCGGGCGTACTCGGCGTCGGGCGGCTCGCGCTCGTCGCCGATGAGCCGGTTCGGCCAGAGGTTGGCCACCCGGACCTCGAGGCGATTGCCTTTTCGCCCGATCGCGTCCGTGATCTCCACCCGCCAGGGGTCGCACCAGACGACGCCGAGGTCGCGGCCGTTGAGCCGGACGGCGGCGATGTTCCTGACCTCGCCGAG
>CAZFBC010000390.1:0-1742 GCA_964517245.1 uncultured Eubacteriales bacterium
TGTCGTGGAGCTCGATGACGTAGTGGTTGATCGTCCGGTACTGGGCGTTGATCTCGATGAGGTCCTTGCCCGAGAGCTTGGCGAAGTCGAGGTGGGGCGGCAGGCTCTGGAGGATGAGCAGGGACTCGTTGTGGAGCTCCGTGACCGAGTCGCCGATCTCCTGGAAGTAGGAGCCGAACTCCTGGACCTTGCGGAGCTTGGCCCCGGCCCGCTCGGTCAGGCGTCCGAACTGGGCCTTGAGCGAGAGGATGGAATCCTTGGTCCCGAAGTACTTGCGGGCGGGGCTGAAGAGGTCGAGGAAGTCCCGGCCGATGTAGATCTTGTCCTCGTAGCGGGACAGGAGCTCCTTGGGCTCGTGGGTGTAGAACTTGATCTCGAAGCGGCGGCCCTCGGAGTCGCGCTCGCGAAGGCGGGCCAGGACGAGGCCGCTGTTCTGCTCGATGAAGTAGCTGCTGATGTCGACGAGCACGGAGTACTCGGCCAGGTTCTGGACGATGGCCTCCTTGAGGTAGTCGAGGATGGTCTCGTTCCGGGTGATGAACTCGGTGATGGCCTCGTCGGGAGTCGGGTTGAGGACGGAGTAGCTCGGCGAGAGGAGGTAGAGGACGGGGCCGCGCCCGAGCTCGAGGTGGAGGTTCTTGTGGACGCTCTGGTAGAGGTCGTCGAGCAGGAGCGTCTTGAGGGGCGGGAGGCCGGCCGGGTCCAGCTTGGCAAGTTCTTCGACTTCGTTCATGGCATCGACCTCGCTTCTCCGCCGAGTGTAGCACCCGGCCGGAAGGAAAGTCAACGAAAGCCGGGGGGCGCCGGGCGGGCCCGGAAGGTCCACTCGTCCGAGGCATACTTGGCGTCGCGGAGGGCGCGGACGGCGTCGAGGTCGGCGGGAGACAGGGCGAAACGCTCGAGGGAGACGCCGAAGAAGCGGGCGAAGCCCTCGACGAACGGGCCCACGGCTTCGTCGAACGCGACGGGCCGGCCGAGGGCCTCGGCGATCGAGGTCATGCCCGGGCTCTCCGGCGACTCGCCGGGCCGGGCGACGGCGGCCAGGAGGGCCTCGTCCTTCTCGATGGGGATCGAGCCGTGCTGAAGGAAGAGGTCCCCGGTCCGCTTCTGGGCGCTGCCGACGATCTTCCGGCCGCCGATCTCGATCTCGTCGCGGGCCGCGAAGGCGAAGCAGGGCATCGTCCCCTTGGCGTAGGCGGGCGGGGCGGTCTCCGAGAGCCGGGCCGCCAGGCCCAGGGAGGCCAGCCCCTCGAGCAGGGCCCGGGAGATGAGCCGATACGAGTCCCGGAGCGTCGCGGTGAAGACCGAGGTCTCGGACGAGGCCACGGCATAGGTGACCTCCCGGTCGTGGAGGACGAGCTTGCCGCCGGTCATGCGCCGGACGACGTCGATGCCGCGGGCGGCGCAGAAGGCCGTGTCGACGACCCGGGAGGCGTCCTGGGAGTAGCCCAGGGAGGCGGTTGGCCGCTCCCATTGGTAAAAGCGAAGGAAGGTCCGGGGGGACCGCCCGGCGAGGCGGAACAGGTGCTCGTCGACGGCCATGTTCCAAGCTCCCGGGAGCGGCTCCGGCTCGACGATCAGGGCCCAAGTCATCAAGATGGGGTCAAACCTACTTTTTATCACTTTCCGACAAAAATGTCGGTCCGAGCCAGCTCGGGAGAAAAAAATGGAGCGGGCAATGGGACTCGAACCCACAACACCCGGCTTGGGAAGCCGGTACTCTACCATTGAGCTATGCCCGC
>CAZFBC010000391.1:0-1723 GCA_964517245.1 uncultured Eubacteriales bacterium
CGGCGCTCATCCCGTTCCTCGAGCACGACGACGCCAACCGCGCCCTGATGGGCTCCAACATGCAGCGCCAGGCCGTGCCCCTCATCCGTCCCGAGGCCCCCCTCATCGGGACCGGGATCGAGGACCTGGTCGCCGTCGGCTCCGGCGACGTCGTCGTCTGCCGGAGGGCCGGCGTCGTCGAGTTCGTCGACGCCGAGCGCATCATCGTCCGCGTCGACGACAAGGAGCTCGGCCGGAGCTGGGACGTCGGCACGGACCTCTATACCCTGGTCAAGTTCCTGCGGACCAACCAGAACACCTCGACCAACCACCGGCCCATCGTCCGCAAGGGCGACCCGGTCGTCCGGGGCCAGGTCCTGGCCGACAGCTCCTGCACGGACGGCGGCGAGCTGGCCCTCGGCCGCAACGTCCTCTGCGCCTTCATGCCCTGGCGGGGCTACAACTTCGAGGACGCCATCATCGTCAGCGAGAAGCTCATCAAGGAGGACATCTTCACCTCCCTCCACATCGTCGAGGAGACGATCGAGGCCCGCGACACCAAGCTCGGCCCCGAGGAGATCACCCGGGACATCCCCAACGTCCCCGAGAACCTCCTCCGCAACCTCGACGAGAACGGCATCGTCCGCATCGGCGCCCACGTCAAGTCGGGCGACATCCTCGTCGGCAAGGTCGCCCCGAAGGGGGAGACCCAGCTGTCGCCCGAGGAGAAGCTCCTCAAGGCGATCTTCGGCGAGAAGGCCCTCGACGTCAAGGACGCCTCCCTCTACTGCTCGCCCGGCGTCGAAGGCACCATCATCGACGTCCGCATCTTCTCCCGCCGGGGCATCGAGAAGGGCCCCCGGGCCAAGGCCATCGAGAAGGACGAGATCGCGACCCTCAAGCGGAACCTCGACGACGAGATCGCCATCATGGAGGCCGAGAAGTGGGAGAAGGTCCGGGCCCTGGTCAAGGGCTCGACCGTCGAGAAGGCCCAGAAGGTTGGCGGCCAGACCCTCGAGAAAGGGACCAAGCTGACCGAGAAGGTGCTCGACGGGCTCGACTACGACGACGTCCTGAAGCTCAAGCTCGACGAGGACGAGGACCGCGACCGCGAGATCAAGGACCTCGACAAGAAGATCAAGCGCCAGATCGAGGCCCTGCGGGCCGTCTTCAAGGAGAAGGTCGAGAACCTCAAGAAGGGCGACGAGCTGGCGCCCGGGGTCATCCAGGCGATCAAGGTCTTCATCGCCATGAAGCGGAAGCTGTCCGTGGGCGACAAGGTCTCCGGGCGCCACGGCAACAAGGGCATCGTGGCCAAGATCGTCCCCGAGGAGGACATGCCCCGGCTGCCCGACGGGCTGCCGGTCGAGATCGTCCTCAACCCGCTCGGCGTCCCCTCCCGCATGAACGTCGGCCAGATCCTGGAGACCCACGCCGGGTGGGCCGCCCGGACCCTCGGCATGTGGATGGCCACCCCGGTCTTCGACGGGGCCAGCGAGAACGAGATCAAGCAGCTCCTGAAGAAGGCCGGCCTGCCCGAGAGCGGCAAGACGCCCCTCTACGACGGCATGACCGGCGAGTTCCTCGACCAGGAGGTGACGGTCGGCTACATCTACATGATGAAGCTGTTCCACCTCGTCGACGACAAGATCCACGCCCGGTCGACCGGCCCGTACTCCCTCATCACCCAGCAGCCGCTCGGCGGCCAGGCCCAGTTCGGCGGCCAGCGCTTCGGCGAGATGGA
>CAZFBC010000392.1:0-1722 GCA_964517245.1 uncultured Eubacteriales bacterium
GTAAAGCCTGGAACCCAGAACGGAACCAAAGTCAAGTTAAGGGGCAAAGGATTTCCTGTTTATAAAAAGGAAGGACACTTCGGGGATTTAATAATCACTTATAATATTAATATCCCAACAAACTTATCGGATAAGCAAAAAGTGTTGTTTGCTGAACTGTCCAGATTATAGTTTATCATTGACTCAGGCCAGGTAGAGAAATTAGAAAAGCTTATTTGCTTTTATTATGAGTTGGATATATATCTTGAAGGCATTGAGACGATTACCCGTTTGCTTCAGCGAATAAACGCCATGCAGCTTGAAATCATTTCATCAAAGAACCGGCTTGTCTTTATGAATCATAGGATTGACCTGGCAACGAACTGATTATCAAACATTCCCCCTGATGTAGGCCCCCCTTCAGGGATGGCCTCTTTATTTTTAGAAAGTCCCGCAAGTCTTTTATACCAGGGATTACTTGAATGTGTTCAGGGAGATGATGATCTCGGCAATTTCCGGGCAATCATATGTCTGAAGTGTGATAATGTCCTGGCCCATCTCCGGACTTCCGGAGGAAGATTGATAGAAGAAGTCATAGAATTTGCTCAGATCACAGATATCGCTTCCGCTAAAATTAATGATAGCACCGCTTTGGCCAATCCCGGCGGGAATGTCGGCAAGTTTGAACCGGATATCACTGAAATTATATTCCGGATAAGGTGACAGTGATTCCTGGTGCCAGTCGAAAGTGCCCTGGGCCAGTTTCTGGTTCACCATGTCAAATTCAAGTACCGCATTACCGGTATATAAGGTATTAAACTGCTCAAACGACCATGTTGCGGTAAAAATATAATTATTTACCAAACCGGAATTGGACCAGTCTCTGAGTTCTGAATTCAAATCTGTGTCGTACGTTGTAATTGTACCTTCAGGAAGACTCAAACGCTCGAAAACTACCGGCAGGTCATTGATAGAGACAGCGATCTGGTTCCAGGTTGGCGTCGGTGGCCTGATAACCTCAATGTCAAGTTTTATATTGCTGCTGCTGTAACTTTCATTGACAACAATCACCAGGATTATTGCGTTTTCCTGCTGAAGTTGCTTGATTTGTGGAACGGTAAACTCACCAACGGCAGTTCCTAACACAGTAAGTGCGCTTCCGACTATTTTATAGACTAATTTTTTTCCCGCATTTGAAGTCTTTAACAACAGGGCATCCTGATCCGAGAAGCCATTATAATTTACATTTACAAGATATGCATTTGCCGATAATGCCTCATACGAAGCCGCAAATGATATAAGGATGTCATCAATGGTGTTGATCTCAAAAGTCCCGCTGTTGGAGCTAACCAGGTTGGCAGTGCCAAAATCCTTATAAAGCTGGCTTTGAGTATACTGATCAATAAAATTGGCATAAGAACTTCCCAAAGTAACAGGAAGTGCATTGTTAATGGCAGTCAATAAAAAGGATTCACCATTATAGATATTATCAAAAATATCCTTTATTTTATTCGTCCCATGGTTCTTAACAATGTATTTGACTAATGATGACATGCCATAACCATGACCTGCCGGATCATTCTCCACATTATGGAGCCAGCCCAAAAATGATTCATCCTGGTAACCATTCCGGCTTGGCGAATTATAGGTATTCGGATGGTCGGTGAACATTTCCTCTGCCCAAACAGAAGAAGCTTCTTCCAGCCAGTAATGATCCGGATGGCTGACGGCTTTGATAAACCC
>CAZFBC010000393.1:0-1719 GCA_964517245.1 uncultured Eubacteriales bacterium
ACGTCCCGGTTGTCGGCCCAGGCCGAGTGGAAGGTCACCGGATTGCCGTGGGCCGTGTTGTACCCCCACGCTCCGCCGGCGACGGGAGGAGGGAGGATGAGCGGCGCCGCCGCCAGGTCGATGTAGTCGCCGTGGAAAGGTCGGGTGCCGAGCTGGAACAGCGGGAAGTTGGGCGGGTTGTATTCGGCCTGATAGGCCAGGAAATAACCGTCCTGCTCGATGGGTTCGCCGTTCGCGTCGAGGGCGAGGTAGTAGATGTACCGCGAAACCTGGCTGGAGCGGCCGAAGACGGGCTGAAGCCCAGGCAGGGCCTCCGCGGCCCGGACGTCGATCGTCTGCCTGTAAGGATAGGCATCGGCCACGGCCCCCGAGGCGTTGTCCGGCGAGAGCGTTTCCCTCTGGTCGTACCAGGCCAGGAAGAGCCTTCCGGCCGCGAAGGCCAGGGACGGCATGAGCTGGTTCCCCTTGAGAGCGCTGCCGTCCAGCTCGTCCGTCGTCTCCACGTACTGCGCCGGGCGGCTCCAGTCGAGGCCGTCGGGCGAGGTCTTCAGGACGATGCGGGATTGGGCGGTCGTCGAGCCCATCCTCTGGGCCCAGGCCATGTAGACGACGCCGTTCCCGTCGACGGTCATCGCCGGGTAGCAATTGGTCCGGAATTTCGAGCCGTCCATGGCCTGGTCGAACGGGTAGAGGAGAGTTTCCACGTCGACGGCCTTGGTGAAGCTCTTCCCGCCGTCAATCGATTTGCAGACGGCCAGGGTCCCGGGCAGGACGGCCAGGGCGAAGCGGCGGAAGGCGACGTAGATGGTGTTGCCGGTCGGGTCGTGGGGATCGATGGCGATGACCGGCCTCTGAATGATCTGCTGGCTTTCGCTGAGCTTGATGGGGGATCCCCACGACTCGCCGCAGTTGGCGGAGCGGATGAACATCAGCTTGCTGCGGTTGACGACGTCGATGTTGCCCAGGAATACGGTGTAGGCCATGTAGACGCTGGCGTTGGGAACGGCCTGACCCTTGATGATCGACGTCCCGGCGAGGGCGCTCCTCGGGATGTCCGCGGCGACGCTGGGCATGTCGATGAACTGGCCGGAGTTCCCGGTGTCGATGATCTTCGTGTTGACGTACTTGATGGGATCGTCCTCGACGACCCATTGCCAGTCGTTCCGGAAGCTCTTTTTGATCTTTTCGAGGTTGTTGTTGTCGATGAACCGGGCCAGGAAGACCGCGCCCGACCCGCCCGACCGGTTGAAGGCGATGCCGGTGTAATAGAACAGCCCGTTGGAGCCCGCTCTCACGAACGGGTCGCAGGCGGCCTCGAAGCCGTGGATGGGCGAGGCGAGGCCCTCGGGGGACGTGTCCTGCGGGAATCCCGGAAGGAGGGTCGAGATCCATGATTGGCCGCCGTCGAAGGACTTGAGCAGGCCGAGCCAGGCGTCGCGGGCGGCGGCCTGCGGCGGGATCCCGGGCACCCTGTAATTGTCCGGCATGTCGATCGTCCGGTAATCGTTGGCTCCCGCCAGGAGGTGCATCGTGTTCCGGCTCGACACGGCCAGCGAGGGCTCGTTCTGCCTCTGGAGCCAGGGGTCGCCCCAGGGCAGGCGCGTCCCGGCCACCATGTTGACGTTCCGGCCGGCGATGAGCCCGCCGGCCGTCTGGGTGACGATGATCTGGGAGCCGACGACGATCGTGATCAGCGCGACCGACGCCGCCAGCAGACCC
>CAZFBC010000394.1:0-1705 GCA_964517245.1 uncultured Eubacteriales bacterium
GTGCACAGGCCGCAGCCGTCGCACTTGTCGCGGTCGATCTCGACGATCTTCCTCTTGGCCATGGCGGACTCCTTGCGAATATATCCTACCATTATACTAGGAAATGCGGCCGGCGGGAAGGATCAGACGCCCGCCCGGGGGACATAGCCGGCCGGACCGGCCGGGCGGGCGGGGCCGAACCAGTCCCGGGCGTCGGGACCCAGGAGACCCATGAGGACGAGGACGCCCAGGACCGTGCCCACGGGAAACCCGACGAGCAGGACGACGGCCATGGCGGCCCCGGCCAACCGGGCCCAGGGCCGGCCCTTGGCGACGCCGGCGGCGATGAGGAGATTGGCCGCGCCGAAGGCGGCGAAGACGGCCGCCAGCAGGATCCCGGCCGCCCCGAGCAGGGCGCTGCCGAGAAGGCCCGCGCGCTCCGTGCCCCAGCCGACGAGGACGGCGCCCGAGACGAAGATGAAGAGGAACAGGGCCGCCGTCGCCATCTCCAGGCCCGCGGCGACGACGAGCGCGATCCGGGCCACCTTGATGCTATCGGGCATGATCCGCCTCCGTCCTTTTCACGGGCCCATTTTACCCGATGCGCCGGGCCGAAACAATCGGGGACATGTACCTCGGGACCGTGTCCCCTGTATAATAGGCCCGCCATGGACAGGATCATCCGCATCAATCCCCTGCTCGAAGCCCTCCGGTCCGCGCCCGGCCGCGTCAACAAGGTCTTCGTCCAGGAGGAGAAGGGCCACGCCCGGATCGGCGAGGTCATCCGCGAGGCCCGGTCCCGGCGCGTCCCGGTCGTCTTCGTGCCGGCCCGCCGGCTCGACCAGGTCGCGCCCGGCCACCAGGGCGTCATGGCCGATCTCGCCCCCCGGAGCTACGCCACCGTCGAGGACATCCTGGCCCGCTCCCCGAATCCTTTCGTCGTCATCCTCGACGAGGTCGAGGACCCCCAGAACCTGGGCGCCGTCGTCCGCAGCGCCGAGGGGGCCGGGGCCGACGGCCTCATCCTGCCCGAGCGCCGCTCGGCCGGCCTGACCGGGACCGTCGACACCGTCTCGGCCGGCGCCCTCGAGCACCTGCCGGTCGCCCGCGTGACCAACCTCGTCCGGGCCATGGAGGACCTCAAGGCCCGGGGCCTCTGGCTCGTCGGCGCCGAGGGCTCGGGCGACGGGCCCTGGCACGCCTTCGACTACACCGGTCCGGTCGGCATCGTCCTCGGCTCCGAAGGCAAGGGGCTCCGGCCCCTCGTCCGCAGGACCTGCGACAAGGTCCTGTCCATCCCCCTCGCCGGCAAGGTCACGTCCCTCAACGTCGCCGCCGCCGCCGCCGTCTTCCTCTTCGAGGTCGTCCGCCAGCGGCGGGCCTCGAAATAGGGGGAAAAGCCGTTTCTTGTTCACGGCGCTGATGAACGGGTGGCCCGGGGCCAGTTCCCGCCCCGTGCCGCTGATATGGGGGCCGAGGGTATCGTCTGAGTGAGCATCAGCGATGATCCAGCCGGTCCGGAGCCGGATGAGGGCAGTTTCCCTGGAAACCGCCAAAACGTGTTTGAGCGAGGCTTAGCGCAAGCCGAGCGAGTTGTTTTGGCGCCGAATCCGGCGCACGGACCGGCGTTAAGGATCATCGCAGCGAGCGAAGACGATGCCCGAGGCCCCTCCGAAGCCGGACGGGGACGCCACCGGACAGGACCCGGAATCAGCGCCGTGAGTTC
>CAZFBC010000395.1:0-1702 GCA_964517245.1 uncultured Eubacteriales bacterium
AAATGCTTCAGATCGAAGAGCTTCCGCCACCGACCGGCGATCTTTTTTTTCAAGACTCCCCCGGCGAACTTCTCCTTGTTTGTTTTTGGCTATATAAGAAAAAACAGGCATAATTGAAAATCTTTAATTTCTATTTTTAAATTTAGTTATTTGAAATTTAAAATTAATAATTGAAAATTAAGCCCTAATCTTTGGTCACTCTCAATACTTCTTCAATCGACGTTGTCCCTTGCAGGGCCTTAATCATTCCGTCTTCAATCATTTTCGCCATCCCTTCTTCGCAGGCTTTTTTTTCGATTTCATTGCTGTCCGCTTTCCCGCTTACCATTTTAGCGATACTTTCGCTTATTTCCATTACTTCGTATATCCCAATCCGGCCCTTGTACCCTTCCTGCGAACACCGACTGCATCCCACCGCTCGAAAAAAATGCAACCTTGACCAGTCTTTTGCCGCTACAGCATCCTTATCGACAAAATTATTTTCAGCGGCAATAGACAAAACGCGATCAAGATCCACTTCTTCTCCGATTGATTTCAGAAGGTCGGTGTCCAGGGAAAAACTTTGTCTGCAATCCGGACATAGTCTTCGAACCAATCTTTGCCCCATGACAACATTTACCGTTGAAGCGATGAGAAATGGTTCTGCTCCCATATCAACTAGTCTCGGAATGGCCCCCGCCGCGCTGTTGGTGTGCAAGGTCGAGAGAACAAGATGTCCGGTCATCGCGGCGTGAATTGCAATTTCCATAGTTTCTTTATCTCGTATTTCTCCCACCATGATAATATCCGGATCTTGACGAAGAATTGCCCTGAGCCCTTGGGAAAAAGTCAAGCCGACCTGGGAACTGACCTGCGTCTGGTTTATGCGCGTCATTTTGTATTCAATCGGATCTTCCACGGTCGAGATATTCACCTTCGGCGTATTGAGTATATCCATAATGGTATACAATGTCGTGGTTTTTCCGCTGCCAGTCGGACCCGTGACAAGAATCATCCCATTCGGCTTCTTGATCGCGCGATGGATTATTTCCAAGGCTTCCCCCCAGAGCCCCATAGCTTCAAGAGTCAGTCCCTTGGATGTCTCGTCAAGAAGGCGCATAACTATTTTTTCACCCGCGTAAACAGGAAGGATCGAAACACGGAAGGCTATCCTTCTCCCGTCTTGATCAATTTTGAATCTTCCATCTTGCGGAAGACGATGCTCATCAAGCTTAAGGTTGGAAAGGATCTTTATGCGAGCCACAATTCCTGCAAGGACTGTTTTAGGAAGAATCATCGCGTCATGGAGCATTCCGTCTATCCGGTATCGAATACGCACTTCTTTTTCATCGGGCTCGATATGGATATCACTTGCCTCTTGAAGTATTGCATGCTTGAGAAGCGCATCAACAATCCGAATGACCGGCAATTCTTGAGCTACTTTCTCAAGGGAATCTTCCTGTGAAATTCCCTCGGCATTTTTTTCAATTATGTCGCCGAATTCAGCTTTGAGGCTTTGCTCATACTGCTTGAGCGCATTTTCAATGCCTTTTTCGGAAGTTATGCATGGTGAAACCCTAAGTCCTGTTTTTTTCCGAATAAAGTCAATTGTCTGAATATCTTCCGGATTGAGCATCGCTACTTTGAGTTCCGTCCCGGTTTTTTTGAAGGCAACAACCTTATATTTTTTCGCAATGGGTTCAGGAACTATCTGGAGAATGTC
>CAZFBC010000396.1:0-1694 GCA_964517245.1 uncultured Eubacteriales bacterium
AAGGATCGAAAACAATACAAGGGTCAGCAGAAAGGCTGTGCCACAACGCGTATGCTGGACGGGATACTTTGCAACAGACTCGGGTGTCAACTCCACACCCGCTTCAAAGGCATTAATCGTCTTGTGCTCTGCGCCATGATAACCAAAGAGGCGTTTAATATCGGGCATGAAGCCGATCACCCAGATGTAGCCAACCAGCAATGCCAGCTTGATCACCCCCTCCAAGAGATTGCCGATCCACAAACCAGAGGAGGCAACCACCTGCAGGGCAGGTGCGGGCATGACTCCACCCCCACCTTCCGAGGGAATCAAGAGACCCTCCACCCAGCCTCCAATCGCCGCGGGGAGAAGGAAGAACAGCCCGATCCCGAAGGCAAGCGACATCGCAAGGGTCAGGTAAAGAGGTGCTCCTTCCAGTTTTTCGTCTTCACCCGTCTGTGTATTTGCTGAGATGGTCAGGGCGCGCATACCCAATCCGAGGGCATCCCATAACAGGATCACACCGCGCAGGAAGGCTATTTTTGTGATGCCTGACCGGTAAACCTTTGCCAGTTGCTCCGTGTGAACGACGATCGCGCCCTTGGGATCGCGCATGGCAATCGCAAAAGCTTTTTGCCCGCGCATGAGCACGCCTTCTATGACTGCCTGTCCACCGTAAGTGATGATGCGATCTTCCATGTTTCGATCCTGCTCCAAATGTACTCCCAGGTTGTTGATAGAAGAACGCGAAGGCATCTCCCTTCGCGTTCTCAAAGTGAAGAAGAGAGGGTTATCCCTTCATGTTAAAAAAGAAATGGATCAGTGCGTCGATGCCCTTATACCAGGTGGGCAAATGCAGGCACTCATTCGGCGAGTGGATATTGTCCTCGGGCAGGCCAAAGCCTGTGAGCACTGACTCGACGCCCGCATACTCCTGCAGTTGGACAACCGCACCGATCGAACCACCCTCACGGCGGAAAAGCGGGCGCTTACCCCACACCTGCTCCAATCCGTCCGCCATGGCCTGCACACCGATGCTGTTCACATCCGTGATCGCGGTGCCGGAATGATTCAGCAGGAGTAATTCCCAGCGGATATCCTTCGGGGCTTTGGCTTTGAGGTAAGACTCCAACAGTTTGAAGGTCTCTTCTGGTGTCTGGTCAGGCACGAGACGGCAGGAAATTTTTGCCATGGCATACGCCGGAAGCACTGTCTTCGTTCCTGGTCCCGTCCAACCGGACAGCAGACCATTGACTTCCAATGTGGGTCGCGCCCCAACCCTCTCGGCGGGGATGTAGTCCGGTTCACCCCATAATTTTGGTACACCAGTCTGCTCCATGTAGAATTTCTTGTTCATTGGAAGCCGTTTGAATTCCTCATGCTCCTGAACGCTTAACTTGCGGACTTTCTTATAGAAACCAGGGATTGTGATCTTTCCATTTTTATCGTGCATGCTTGCAACAAGCTCCACCAGGGCCTGGGCGGGGTTGTGAACAGTTCCGCCAAACAAACCGGAATGAAGATCCTTGTTCGGTCCGTGGATGCGTAGCTCCATGTAAGCCAGCCCACGCAACCCGTAGGTGATGGTCGGATACTCTTCACCGATCATGCCCGCATCCGGATTAATACAGATATCAGCGCCAAGTTTTCGGGCATTCGCCTTGATGAATTCACCGAGATTGGTGGAGCCTACTTCCTCCTCACCTTCGATCATG
>CAZFBC010000397.1:0-1685 GCA_964517245.1 uncultured Eubacteriales bacterium
AAAACGTGTCTGAGCGAGGCTTAGCGCAAGCCGAGCGAGTTGTTTTGGCGCCGAATCCGGCGCACGGACCGGCGTGAAGGATCATCGCAGCGAACGAAGACGATGCCCGAGGCCCCTCCGATGCCGTCTTCCGAGCCGAGCTTTGACATTCGAGGGCCTCTTTGTTAAATAGGAAAAGCTATGAGCGCAAAAGCAAAATCCGCCCCCTCCCCCCGCCGGCCGCCGGAGGACCGCTACAAGGCCCTTGTCGAGCGCCTGCCCGTGGGCGTCTACCGGACGACCCCCGACGGCCTCATCGTCGAGGCCAATGCCGTCCTGGCCCGGATGCTCGGCCACAGGAGCGCGCGGTCGCTCCTCGCCTGCAGCGTCATGGACTTCTACGTCCGGGGCGCGGACCGGGCCCGTCACCTGCGGGCGCTCTCCTCGAAGCCGACGGCGTTCCAGGAGTACGAGCTGCGGCGGGCCGACGGCCGGAAGCTGTGGGTCCAGGACTACAGCCGGCGCGTCAAGGGGCCCGACGGCGCGGTCCTCCACTACGACGGCATCCTCATCGACATCACCGAGAAGAAGACCGCCGAGCGCCGGCTGGAGCTCGCCCTGCGCAAGCTCCAGGTGACCAACGAGAAGCTCGAGAGCCTGTCCCTCTCGGACCCCCTCACCGGCCTCAACAACCGCCGCGGGTTCTTCTCCATCGGGCTCCAGCAGATGAAGATCGCCAAGCGCCTCAAGAAGGACAACTACCTCGTCTTCCTCGACATCGACTACCTCAAGGACGTCAACGACTCCTGCGGCCACGCCGTCGGGGACCTGCTCCTGCAGGGCGTCGGGGCCATCCTCAAGGGCACGCTCCGGGAGTCCGACGTCATCGGCCGCATCGGCGGGGACGAGTTCGCCGTCCTGGCCATGCGCTCGAAGGGCCTGGGCGAGCGGAGCCTGCTCGCCCGGATCGAGGAGGGCGTCCGGGCCTTCCGCGTCAAGAATTATCCGCGCCTCCGCCTGTCGGTCAGCATGGGCCTCGTCCGCGTCGATCCGCACAAGTACCAGCAGCTCGACGACTTCCTGGCCCACGCCGACTTCCTGATGTACCAGCAGAAGCGCGAGAAAGAAAGGCAGGGTGACATCCCATGACAACGACCCGGACCAAGACCGCTCTGACCGTCCTCTCCGTCGTCCTCCTCGCGGCGTTCGCCGCCGCGGCCGTCCAGGACGAGGCCGCGGCGAAGCCCGTCGCGCCCGCCGGCCCGCGCCCGATCGAGCTCCAGGACATCCTGGCCTGGAAGTCGATCGGCGCGGCCGAGCTCTCCCCCGACGGCGCCTGGTTCATGTACCGGCTCGGCCCCGTCGAGGGCGACAGCGAGGTCGTCATCCGCCAGGTCAAGGGGACCACGGAATACCGTTTCCCGATCGGGGAGGCTCCCGCCCGCTTCGGCGGCCCCTCCAGGGCCGGCTTCTCGGCCGACTCGAAGTGGGCCGCGTTCCAGTCCTACCCCGGCGGGAAGGAGACGAAGGCCCTGCGGAAGGAGAAGAAGCCGGTCCGGTCCTCCGCCGTCCTGGTCGACCTGGCCACGGGCGAAAAGAAGGACTTCGACAAGGTCCGCGACCTGGCCTTCTCGGGCGAGAACCCGGGGTTCCTGGCCCTCCATCACTACGCCCCGGAGAGCCAGGAGAAGGAGAAGGACAAGTGG
>CAZFBC010000398.1:0-1682 GCA_964517245.1 uncultured Eubacteriales bacterium
GGTTCGTGCTCTTCGCCTGCAGCGGCGGGTATCCCATCGGCCATTTCATCATGTACGTGCGGTCTGCGATCCCCGCGCTGGGCGAGACCGTCCCGACCCAGGTGTTCATTGCCGTGGGCTTCAACATCCACGGCCGCGAGCGCAGCGTCCTCAAGCTCGACTGCCGGTCGCTCGCCTACGAGTACGTCCCCTTCGACCGCGCCGACCTGCGCATCGTCGTCGCCGACACCCTGGTCCGGCGCGAGCTGGCCTCGTCGGAGTACAACGTCCGCCGCGCCCAGTGCGAGGCCGGCGTCAGCGCCCTCCGGGCCCACGACCCCTCGGTCCGCAGCCTGCGCGACGTCGGCCTGGACCTCCTCCGGGAGCACCGGGCCGGGCTCGACCCGGTCGTCTTCCGCCGCTGCGAGTACGTCGTCCGGGAGAACACCCGCGTCGTCGACGCCTGCGCCGCCCTCGCCCGGGGCGACTTCGCGGTCTTCGGCGGGCTGATGAACCTGTCCCACGCCGGCCTGCGCGACGACTACGAGGTCTCGTCGGCCGAGCTCGACGCCCTGGTCGAGGCCGCCCGACGCGTCCCGGGGGTCCTGGGCTCGAGGATGATGGGGGCGGGCTTCGGCGGCTGCACCATCAGCCTGGTCGCGGCCGACGCCGTCCCCGAGTTCGAGGCCCGGGTCTCCCGGGATTACGAGGCGGCGACGAACACGACCCCCAGGATCCACGTCGTCACGGTCGAGCGGGGGACCCACGCCGTCGAGGCCCCGTGAGCCGGGGCCTGATCCAATCCGATATCGGAGAAGAAGGAGGATCGACATGAAGAACACAGCGGGAAGGACACTCGCGGTCCTGGCTCTCGTCCTGGGCCTCGCCGCCGCGGGCCTGGCCCAGACGAAGACGCTGACCATCCTGCACGCCAACGACACCCATTCGGCGCTCCTGCCGATCGGGCATCCCTCGGCGCCGGGCCCCTTCAAAGCGGCGGTCGGCGAGGACCCGGTCACGGGCCCCGGCCACGCCGCGCTCATCCGCGACGTCGGCGGCATCGCCCGGATGTCGGCCCTCATCAAGGAGTTCAAGGCCAGGGGCGGGAACGTCCTGACCCTCCACGCCGGCGACGCCTGCGTCGGCAGCTTCGAGTTCAACAAGTACCTGGGCTATCCCGAGCTGAAGATCATGGAGGGCCTCTACGACGCCATGGCCCTGGGCAACCACGAGTTCGACCTGGGGATCACCAACCTGGCCAACGTCGTCAACGGCGTCTACGGCGACGCCGGCCCGGTCACCCTGCCCCTGCTCTGCAGCAATATCGAGTTCGCGGGCCTGCCGGTCGAGGGGCTGATCCGGAAGTCGATCGTCAAGGAGTTCGACGGCCTCAAGGTCGGCGTCTTCGGGGTCATCACGGAAGAGCCGATGTACTTCGGGCCGGAGGTCATCGCCCAGTTCGGCCAGAGCGTCTTCCTGGACGCCGCCGAGCAGGCCTACCTCCTGCGGGCGGCCGGCTGCCAGATCGTCGTCTGCCTCTCCCACCTCGGGACGCTGGGCGACCTCTACGGCCTGGCCGACAACGTTCCCGGCATCGACATCATCGTCGGCGGCCATAGCCACGACCTCTTCGACCAGGCCGTCGTCCGCAGCGGCAAGATCGTCGTCCAGGCCGGGAGCCACGGCCGCTGGCTGGGCGAGCT
>CAZFBC010000399.1:0-1678 GCA_964517245.1 uncultured Eubacteriales bacterium
TGTACCGAAGGTACGTGTCCCCAGACAGTCTCCCCTGACGGGATTTAAGGCGCGTCTTACTTTACGGTGGCGCCGGCCTGGACGTCCCGGTCGAAGAAGGGGATGATGGCCGTGTTGTCGGGTGCGATGGCCGCGAGGAGCATGGCCTGGGACTCGATGCCGCGGATGACCGCCGGCTTGAGGTTGACGATGACGATGAGGCTCTTTCCGACGAGGTCCTCGGGCGCGTAGGTCTCGGCCACCCCGGCCACCATCTGCCGCTGCTCGGCGCCGATGTCGACCTTGAGCTTGAGGAGCTTGGTCGCGCCGGGGATGCGCTCGGCCTCGAGGATGCGGGCCACCCGCAGGTCCATCCTCTTGAATTCGTCGTAGGTGATGATGTCCATGGTCTTTCCTGCCTCCTTCTTCTGTTCCGGCCGGGCGGCGGGCGCCGCCGCGGGGACGGCGCCGTCCTCGCCCAGGAAATCCTTGAGGGCGACCCGCGGGAAGAGCGCCTGCGGCGTCCCGACCTTGCGGCCCGGGCCGAAGCCGCCGAAATCCAGATCGTCCCAGGGGACTTCGGCGGGCTTCTTGGGCTCCCCCAGGAAGCCCCAGATCCTCTCCGCCGAGCGGGGCATGACGGGATAGACGAGGTAGCTGGCCGCGCGGATGGCCGCGGCGGCCTGGAGGAGCACCCGGGCCAGCCTCGGCCGCCGGGCCGGGTCCTTGGCCATGATCCAGGGCTCGTTCTCCGCGAGGTACTTGTTGACGGCGCCGATGTAGGCCCAGACGTCCTCGAGGGCCCGGTTGAGGGCGCAGGCGTCGTAGTGGTCGAAGACGCGGCTCTTGAGGCCGTCGAACTCCGTCCGGATCCTGGCGTCCTCGGCCGTCTCCTCGGCGGGGTTGTCGATCGCCCCGCCGAAATAATTCCCGATCATCGTCAGCGTCCGCTGGACGAGGTTGCCGAAGTCGTTGGCCAGGTCCGAGTTGACCCGGTGCAGGAATCCCTCGTGGGAGAAGTTGCCGTCCTGGCCGATGGGGATCTCCCGCAGCAGGAAGTAGCGCAGCGGGTCGGGCCCGAAGACCTTGAGAAGGACCTGGGGGTCGAGGACGTTGCCCTTGGACTTGGACATCTTGGTGTCGTCCCGGAGCCACCAGCCGTGGCCGAAGACGGTCCGCGGCAGCGGCAGGCCCGAGGCCATCAGGAAGGCCGGCCAGTAGACGGCGTGGAAGCGCAGGATGTCCTTGCCGACGAGGTGGATGTCGGCCGGCCAGAACTTCCCGTAGCGCTCCATGTCCCAGTCGTAGCCGATGCCCGTGACATAGTTGTGGAGGGCGTCGAACCAGACGTAGACCGTGTGCTTGGGGTCGCCCGGGACGGGGACGCCCCACTTGACCGTCGTCCGGGTGATGCTGAGGTCCTTGAGCCCGCCGCGGACGAAGCTGGCCACCTCGTTGAGGCGGCTCTGCGGGCGGACGAACTCGGGCCGCTCCTCGTAGAGGGCCAGGAGCCTGTCCCGGTAGGCGGACAGGCGGAAGAAATAGGTCTCCTCCGACACGACCGAGGCCTTCTTGCCGCAGTCGGGGCAGGTCTTGGTCCCGTCGGCGTCGACGGCCACGTCGTCGGCCAGGAAGTTCTCGTCGGAGACGCAGTACCAGCCCTTGTATTCGCCCTTGTAGATGTCGCCCCTGTCGAGGA
>CAZFBC010000400.1:0-1677 GCA_964517245.1 uncultured Eubacteriales bacterium
CTCGAGCGCGTCGCCGGCGTAGCCCGTGACGACGACGAACTCGCGGATCCCGGCCCGGCGGGCGCCGTCGATGGCCCGGTCGATGAGGGCCTTGCCGGCGACCTGGAGAAGGGGCTTGCTCGGCGCCCGGCCGGCCAGCCGGCTGCCGCGCCCGGCGGCGATGATGACGCACTTCATCGCTTTCTCGCCTGCACGATCAGGGTCAGCCCCGCCGTCGCCAGCTCCGGCTGCCGGCCGCCGGCGGACGGCGACGCCTTGTGCGCCGCGCCCAGGACGAGATAGCCCAGGGCGCGCGCGGGGGCGAGCGCCGGAGGCAGATCGTCGAGCTTCCAGGAGAGCCGGACGAACTTCAGGGCGCCGGGCGTGGCCATGACGAAACCCGTCTGTTCGATGTCGAACCCGGCGCGGTCGAGCTTCCCGCGCGCGATGTCCGCCGTGTAGAACGTGTTCACCGCGTAGCGACGCCTGTGCCGCTCCCTCTCCTCCGTGGTGATCCCGGGGCTCGACAGGCTGTCGGCGGAGAACGCGAAGCGCCCGCCGGGCTTGAGGGCCCGGGCGACGTTGCGCATGACCCGCTCGTCGTCCCCCAGGTGCTCCATGACGCACAGGCTCATGGCCTTGTCGAACGATCCGGGCGGAAGGTCCGCCCGCTCGGCGTCCATGCGGAGGAACTCCGTCCGGTCGTTCCCGTAGCGGCGGCGGGCGTAGGCCAGGCGCTTCTCGTGGACGTCGATCCCCGTGACGCGCGCTCCCGACCGGCCGATGCGCCAGTCGTAATAGCCGTCGCCGCACCCGATGTCGAGGATCCGCTCCCCCGCCCGGGCGTCCAGCCAGCGAAGCACGGCGTCGCACTCGTCGGCGCGGCGGAAATTGAGACGGCTGAAGCCGCGGCCCCAGCGGGCCGGAGAGAGGAGGCCGATCTTTCGCGTCATGGGAGGGTCCTTCGCGCGCTTGAACGCGCCCGGCGTCCATTATAGAGGTTGCGGGATGGCCGGGCAAGCGGCCTTTACCGCGGGGCTTCGCGGTGCTAGAATGGGTATAATCCAGCCCAAAATAGCGAACCCATGAGCAATGAAGGCACCGGTCCGGACTTCGATTTCGAGCGGTCGCTGAAGCCGGACCGGCCGACGCGCCTGCCCAAGTTCTATCAGGTCGACAGGTTCATCAACCGTCCGATCGCCGCGCTCGTCGTGAAGGCGGTCCTGCCGACGCGCCTGAAGCCCAACCACCTGACGGTCGCGGCCTTCGTCTTGGGGGCCGCGGGGGCGATCGCCTTCCTCGGGGGGAACGCCCGGAGCTTCGCGGTCGCCGGAGTGCTCATCTACGCGGGCACGATCCTCGACGGGGCCGACGGCATGCTCGCGCGCTCGAAGGGCCTCTGCACGCGCTTCGGGGCCTATCTCGATCTCTACCTCGACCGGATCACGGACTTTCTCGTCCTGGGGGGGATGGTAACCGGCTATTATCTCCAGTCGGGCCGGCTCGGTTTCTACATCCTGAGCCTCTTCGGGCTGGCCGCCTATATGCTGCAGATGCTGCTCTATTACCTCGAGCGGGAGTGGCGCATGATACGGACGGGCTCGGGCGCCTCGGGCGACCACCGGGGGCTCGTCTACCTGGGTATCCTCGTCTTCGCGCTGCTCGACCGGCTGGACATCGTCATCGTCATCCTGCTCT
>CAZFBC010000401.1:0-1672 GCA_964517245.1 uncultured Eubacteriales bacterium
GTCGAACCGGAACTTCCTATAGACCATGCTTCTCCAGGCGGCGGTAGAGGGCGGCCCTCGAGAGGCCCAGCTCGCGGGCGGCCTTGCTGACGTTCCCGCCGTGCTTCGCCAGGACGCGCTCGACGTGCCGACGCTCGAGGTCGCCGAGGCTGGTCGCGGCCGTCGGGGCCTCGGCCGGGGCGCCCTCGGCGTCGCTGAGGAGGAAATCGCCGGGTTCGAGGACGTCGGCCTCGGACATGATGACGGCCCGCTCGACGGCGTGCTGGAGTTCGCGGACGTTGCCCGGCCAGGCGTAGCTCCCGAGCTTGAACAGGGCCGCCGGGCCGGCTGTCTTGATCGGGCGGCTGTACTTATGGCAGTAGGAGGAGAGGAAGTGCTCGACGAGCAGCGGGATGTCCTCGCGGCGCTCGCGGAGCGGCGGCATCAGGATCTCGATGGTGTTGATCCGGTAGAGGAGGTCCTGGCGGAACCTGTTCTCGGCGACCATCCGGTGGACGAGACGGTTGGTCGCGCAGATGAGCCGGACGTCGATGGCCACCGGCCGGTTCGTGCCGACGCGGAAGACCTGCCGGTTCTCGAGCGCGGTCAGGATCTTGGCCTGGAGCGGCAGCGACAGATTGCCGATCTCGTCGAGGAAGAGCGTCCCCCCCGAGGCCGTCTCGAAGCGGCCCGCCCGGTCCTCGCGGGCATCGGTGAAAGCGCCCTTGATGTGGCCGAAGAGCTCGCTCTCGAAGAGCGTCTCCGGCACGGCGCTCATGTCGACGCCGACGAACGCCTCGCGATGGCGCTGGGAACGGCGGTGGATCTCGCGGGCGGCCAGCTCCTTGCCCGTCCCGTTCTCGCCCAAGATGAGGATGCTGGCGTCGGTCCGGGCGATCTTGTCGATCAGGGCGAAGACCTCCTTCATGGCCGGGCTGTGGCCCAGGAAATCGCGGAAGGGCCGATCGAGGTCGGCGCTGAGGTGGTTCTGCCGCTGGCGGAGCGATCTGGCCTCGACCCGCGAGGCCCTCAGGCTGAGGGCGGCCGAAAGGGTGGCCAGGAGTTTCTCGTTCTGCCAGGGCTTGAGAATGAAGTCGGTGGCGCCTTCCTTGATGGCCCGGACGGCCATGCCGACGTCGCCGTAGGCTGTGATGAGGATGACCACGGCCAGCGGGTCGGCGGCCAGGATCCGGCGCAGCCAGGCGAAGCCCTCCTCGCCGCCTGTCGCTCCCTTGGCGAAGTTCATGTCGAGGAGGACGACGTCGTAGGTCTCCTCCCTCATCAGGACGGGGATGCGGCCGGGGTCTTTTTCCGTGCGGACGAGGGCGACGTGGCCCTTGAGGAGAAGGCGGGCCGCTTCAAGAATGTCCTCGTTGTCGTCGACGACCAGGATCTTGCCGCTCTTGACGTCCATCGCCGGCTCCTTTCGGGGATTGTATATGCAAGTTCCATGCCCCTGGGGCAGGCCTGTCGGCCCGCCGGCATTATACATCAAGTGTCCGATAACGAACACTCTTTGTCATGAGGTCGGACACCTTTGATGGGCAGCCCGGCCGCTCCGGCCAGAGACCGGCCCCTGGGCCTTGGCACGCTTTGTGCAATGAATCGGGGCGAAATCAAGCGCGGGCGGACCCGCTCCAGGAGATCGAGAATGGGCATGGACCGGCAGATCGAGAAGAAGAAGTGGCCGCCG
>CAZFBC010000402.1:0-1669 GCA_964517245.1 uncultured Eubacteriales bacterium
TCCACGACCAGGTTGGCCTGCATGGCCGCCACCAGGGCGACCCGGGGCGCCATCGGGCTGACGCCCCTCGCGGGCTGGCTCTCCTCGTCGCCGCAGACATAGAGGTTGCCCATCCGCCGGGTGTGGAGCTTGCGGTTCATCCCGTAGCCGGCCAGGCCCGAGGCCGCAACGACCGGCCGGCCGGGGAACCTGGCCAGGAAGGTCTCGATGAGCATCTCCTTGGCCTCGGCCCGGTCGAAGGCCTCGACGAGGACGTCCACGCGCCCGAAGAGGACCGGCGCGTTGCGCCGGTTGACCCGGACGTCGTGGACCTCGTAGACCGAGTAGGGGTTGATGGCCAGCAGGTTCTCCCGCAGCGCCTCGACCTTGCGTTCCCCGACCTGGTCGACGAAGAACTGCTGGCGGTTGAGGTTGGACGGCTCGACCCGGTCGAAGTCGGCGATGACCAGCCGGCCGACGCCGGCCCTGGCCAGGGCCACGGCCACGTTGGACCCCAATCCCCCGGCCCCGGCTATTCCCACCGAGCTCCGCCGGAGGACGGCCAGCACGGCCGGGTCCCGGCGGGCGAAATACTCCCGGGCGAAGGCGATCGTCCCGGGCTTCGGGACGGCCTTCACGGCTTCTCGTCCGACGCCGCGGCCGCGCCGCCGGCCCTGTCGATGACGAGCGAGATCCGCTTCGGCTCGGGGTCGATCCCGCTGAGGGAGGTGACCATCCCCAGGACGGTCCTTTCGAAGATCGTCCGGACGAAGGGGTTGAGGTTGACCTCCCGGCCGTCCACTTCGAGCCTGATGTCCGCCATGTCGTCCTCCTCGAGAGCGAGAATGAGGTCGCAGAGGGGCGCCGTCTCGTCGGGCCCGAAGACCGGCACGGCCGGGCTCCCGGGCGCGGGGCCATCCGCGACGAGCGCCAGGAGCTCGCCGGGACGGCTCACCGGGGCCCCGGAGACGCCGGCCCGCAGGACCTCGATCTTGCGGGTCCCCGGGACGGCCTTGCCGCCCTCGACGACCAGGACGTCCGCCGACGGGAAGGCGCGGGCGCCGAGCCGGGCGGCGTCGGCGTCCGGGTCGCGGCCCAGGGCCGCCCAGCCGTCCGGCGAGACCATGGCCACGCCGTCGGCCCCGGCCCGGCTGAACGCGTCGGTGTCCTTGCCCGCGGTGTCGAGCGAGAAGCCGTGCGGGCAGCGCTTGACCGCTCCCACCCGCAGGCCCCGCCGCTTGAGCTCGCCGACGAGCCGGACGACGAGCCGCGTCTTGCCGCTCCCGGAGAGCCCGACGACCGCGACGGTCTTCATGTGTTCCTAGATAGCACACGCCCCCCCGGCAAGTCAAAGCGCTCCGATCCGAGCCCGGGGATTGCTTTCCGGACCGGGTGGGATATAATCCCTCTCCTTAGCGCCCGGAAGAGAGGCCTCGCATGAACATCTGGAAGACCAAATCCCCGGCCCAGATCGCCGACGCCGCCGAACACACCCAGCTCAAGAAGAACCTGACCGCCTTCGACCTGGCCGCGCTGGGCATCGGCTCGGTCGTCGGGACGGGCATCTTCGTCGCCACCGGACAGGGCGCCCAGCTGGCCGGCCCCGGTGTCCTGCTCTCGTTCATCATCGCCGCGGTCACCTGCGGCTTCTGGTTGTGTGGCTTCCGGTTGCATGGCGATTTCTTCATTT
>CAZFBC010000403.1:0-1668 GCA_964517245.1 uncultured Eubacteriales bacterium
TGATCTGCGTCTCGAGCTCCTCCTTGACCTCGTCGGAGACGCGGATCTTGCGCAGCTTCTCCTGGTAGATCCGGATCTCCTCCTGGATCTCCGTGCCTTCGCCGAGCTCCTTCTGGATGGCCTTCATCTGCTGGCGCAGGAAGTACTGCTTCTGGAGCTTGTCCATCTCGCCCTTGGCCTCGGTCGAGATCTTGGACTGGACGTCGAGCAGCTCGAGCTCGCGCGTCAGCATCTCGTAAACCTTCTTCAGCCGCTGGACGGGGTCGGCGACCTCGAGGATGGCCTGGGCCTCCTCGACCTTGAGCTCGAGGTTCGAGGCGGTCAGGTCGGCCAGCCGGCCCGGCTCGTCGACGTTCGAGGCGATGATGAGGACCTCGGGCGGCAGGTTCTTGCCGAGCGAGGCGGCCCGCTCGAGCCCGGAGCGGACGTTGCGGACGAGCGCCTCGCTCTCGAGGCTCTTCTCCGGCGGATCGGGCTCCTGGACGACCTCGATCTCGGCCGCGATGTGGACGCCCTCCTCCTCGAAGGACACGACCCGGGCCCGCATGAGCCCCTGGGCCAGGATGCGGACGCGGCCGTCGGGGAGCTTGAGCATGCGCATGATCAGGGCGACCGTCCCGACGTCGTAGACGTCCTCGCGCTTGGGGTCCTCGACCTCCATGTCCTTCTGGGTCAGGAGGAGGATCATCCGGTTGGTCGACAGGGCGACGTCGATGGCGGCCTTCGACTTCTCCCGGCCGACGAAGAGCGGGGCGATCATGTAGGGGAAGATGACGACGTCCCGCAGCAGCAGCACGGGGAGCCGGGACGGCACCTGGGGCTTCTGGTTTGCCTCCTCGACGATGCCTCCGAGCTCTTCGCCGTTCTTGTTGTCGATGCTGGCCATGGAAAACTCCGATCCTAGCCGCCGTTCCGGCGGGTCTTGATCTCGACCTCCCTCCGCTTCCGCGGGGGCTTCTTGAGGACGACCGTCAGGACGCCGTTCTCGAGGGCCGCGCAGGCCTGGCCGGGGTCGATCGCGCCGGGCACGACGACGTCCCGGCGGAAGGCCCCGAACTCCCGCTCGACCCTCATGTAGCGGGACTCGCGGTGCCCCAGGAGCTCGCGCTTGAAGCCGCTGACCTCGAGCCGGCTCGAGAAGAGCAGGACCCTGACGTCCGTCTCGGCCACCCCGGGCAGCTCGATCTCGACGATGAACTCCGTCCCGGTCTCGTAGACGTCGACGGCGGGCGCCGTCACCTCGCCGGGCAGGGGCAGCCGCGGCTCGGCCGGGCGCGGGGCCCGGGACGCGGTCCCGACCCTCGCCTTGGACCTGACGGCGCGGGAAACGGGCTTGATACGGCGGACCATGGCGGTCGGCGGGGCCTACTTGTCCTTCATGAGGTCCTCGAGCTCGCGCCGGAATTCGGCGACGTCCCCGAACTCGCGGTAGACCGAGGCGAACCTCACGTAGGCGACCTTGTCGAGCGCCCGGAGCCTGTCCATGACGAGCTGGCCGATCTCGGCGACGCCGATCTCCTTGTCCGGCCGCTCCTGGAGGAGGGACTCGATCTCCTCGACGACCTCCTCGAGCTGGCTGATCTGGATGGGCCGCTTCTCGCAGGCCCTCATCATCCCCCGCAGGAGCTTCTGGGTGTCGAAGGGCTGGCGGGTGCCGTCCTTCTTGAC
>CAZFBC010000404.1:0-1632 GCA_964517245.1 uncultured Eubacteriales bacterium
AAAATCCCCCCGCGGTGGCCCTTGCGGATCTCGACCAGCCCCTTCTGCTCGAGCACCCTCAGGGATTCGCGCAGCGTGTTGCGGCTGACATCCAGCAGGCCCTGGAGCTCCCGCTCGGAGGGCAGCCGGTCACCGACGGACAGGCTGCCCTGGACGATGGCCTCCTCCACCTGCTGGATAACGCTCTCGAATGCTCGGACCTGCCTGACCTTGGTGAACATAAATGGAGGAGATGGTGTTTAGTGTTTAGTGTTTAGTGTTTAGTGTTTAGTGTTTAGTGTTTAGTGTTGGGTGTTGGGTGTTGGGTGTCTTACCCCGTCAACAGACCCCAAACACCATATACGAAACACCCATCAGCGAAAAACTCAATGGTTCAACCATACCCCCAAAGGTGCCGCCCTGTCAAGTGCAATGCCGGCGCCGGGCAGCGGGGCGGCCCTCAAAACGTCTTTTGGGCTGCCGGCGGTGCGTGGGGCACGCGGCGCAGCCGGCTCACGTCATAGCCCTGGTCCTCCAGGAATTGCACCATCGTGCGGTAGTCCTCGTCTGCGATCGACGGCTGCCGGGCCATGATCCAAGCGTAGTCGCGCCGGGTGCGGCCGATGACCGTCCGGCTGTAGTCTTCCGACAGGTAGACGATCCGGTACTCCGCTGTAAACGGCCAGATGAACTGCATCCCCCAGACCGCGTTGGAGCGGGGGTCCCGGATGAACCCGCGGGGGGTGTACTTTTTGAGCGGCCCGTCGAAAGCGCCCTGGTTGAAAGTGA
Source organism: uncultured Eubacteriales bacterium (assembly GCA_964517245.1). Taxonomy (GTDB): domain Bacteria; phylum Acidobacteriota; class Aminicenantia; order Aminicenantales; family Saccharicenantaceae; genus RBG-16-66-30. The sequence goes on from CAZFBC010000404.1 coordinate 769, forward strand.
AGGTGGTCGCGACGCTGCCGTCGGCGTCCAGACGGTAGGATTCAATCGCATTGAAGGCCTCGGTCTCGATAAAGGTCGGAATAGCGGCGATCACGTACCAGTCGCCCATGAACCGCTGCAGATCGACCGCCGCGACCGTATGGATCGGGGGCCGGCTCTGGCAGCCCACCGAGGCGGCCACGAGAACTGCCAGGGCCGCTTGTACCAGGTTCCGTCTCATATCAACTCTCCTCTTTTAAGAGCTGCATCCGATCGATCATCCCGATTCTCACCGCAGCCCATATGATCGGAGAATAGACATCGATTGAGCGCAGTCAAAACCGCGATATCGGTGCGCACCAATAAAAAACCCCGCCCATGCCACGGGCGGGGTTTTACGATAAAGGGCACCTGCCATCGGTAGCCGGCTGGCGGATTATTCGTCTTCTTTCAATTTCTCCTGCAGGTTTTCGCGCAGCAGCTCACCGAACGTCGTGGTCCGCTGCGAGCCCAGGCTGCTCACGTAATCGCTGAGCAGGCCCTGCTCGCCTTCGATCTCCAGGCGCTTGATGGAGAGGCCGATCCGCCGCTCGTCGCTGTTGATGGTCATCACCTTGGCGGTGATCATGTCGCCGATGGTGTAACGGCCGACCGGCGTTTTGATCTTCTCTTTGCTGATCTCGGAGACATGCACGAGGCCCTCGATGCCCTCCTCGATCTCCACGAAAATGCCGAAATCGGTCACGTTGGTGATCGTCCCGGTGATCTCCGTGCCCACCTTGTAGCGCTGGCCCAAGGTCTTCCAGGGGTCGGGCTGCAGCTGCTTGACGCCCAGCGAGAAGCGTTCGTTGTCTTTCTCGATGTCCAGCACAATGGCCTGGACCA
>CAZFBC010000405.1:0-1629 GCA_964517245.1 uncultured Eubacteriales bacterium
AGACGAATTTTCAGAGACCCAAGTACCTGGAGTGCGATTTCGATACGCTGACCGACCGGTACGGGCGCTTCCAGGCCCAGCCGTTCGAGCGGGGGTACGGGGTGACCGTGGGCAACGCCCTGCGGCGCATCCTGCTGTCCTCCATCACCGGGGCGGCCATCACCTCGCTCCGCATCCAGGGCGTCCTCCACGAGTTCTCGACCATCCCCGGCGTCGTCGAGGACGTCACCGACATCATCCTCAACCTCAAGAGCATCCCCCTGAAGCTCGGCGGGGACGGGGCCCGGACGATGACCATCAAGAAGACGGGCCCGGCCGCGGTCACGGCGGCCGACATCGCCCACGACGCCGACGTCGAGATCCTCGACAGGGCCGTCCCCGTCGCCTCCCTCGACACCGACGGGACGCTCGATGTCGAGATGGTCGTCAAGAACGGCCGCGGCTACGTCCCGGCCGACCAGAACCTCGAAGAGGACCAGAGCCTCGACTTCATCCCCCTCGATTCCTCGCACTCTCCGGTCCTCAAGGTCAACTACAAGGTCGAGCCGGCCCGGGTCGGCAAGAGGATCGACTACGAGGGGCTGACCCTCGAGATCTGGACGACCGGGGCCATCCGGCCCATGGAGGCCCTGTCCCAGGCGGCCAAGCTGATGCGCGACCACCTGGGCATCTTCCTCAGCGTCGTCGACGAGCCCCTCGAGCGCGAGACGGCGCCGTCGAAGAAGGAGATCCCGTTCCTCGGCCAGGCCGACGTCATGGCCAAGACCATCGACCATCTGGAGCTCTCGGTCCGCTCGAACAACTGCCTGCGCTCGGCCGGCATCGAGCGCATCTACGAGCTCGTCCAGAAGACCGAGGACGAGCTCCTCAGGACAAAGAACTTCGGCCGCAAGTCCCGGGCCGAGATCAAGGAGACCCTGTCCAATCTGAACCTCGGGCTGAACATCGAGCTCCACCCCCGCCTCGTCGAGCGGATCCAGTCCGAGGTCAAGAGCGGCACGCCCGAGAAGGAGACGGAGGCATGAGGCACCAGGTCAAAAAGGGAATGCTCGGGAGGAACACCGCCCACCGGCGGGCGCTCCTCCGCAACCTCGTGACGTCGTTCATCGAGCGGGAGCGGGTCCGGACGACCCTGGCCAAGGCCCGGTCGGCCCGGCCCGTCGCCGAGAAGATGATCACGCTGGGCAAGCGCGGTACGCTCCACGCCCGCCGGCAGGCCCTGTCCTACATGACCAAGGAGTCGGCGGTGAAGAAGCTGTTCGACGACATCGGGCCGCGCTTCAAGGAGCGCCCGGGCGGCTACACCCGCATCGTCAAGCTCGACCGCCGGGCCGGCGACGGCGCCTGCATGGCCATGCTCGAGCTCGTCGGCACGGAGTTCAAGGCCAAGGTCAAGAAGAAAAAGGACGCCAAGAAGCCGGCCGCCAAGTAACGACATCTCCCGGGGACATGGACCGAAGGTCCGTGTCCCTTTTTTATTGGGGGCGCCGGGCGGCCTGGTAGATCTTCTGCCAGCGCTCCTCGCTCAGGCTGTCGATGCGCACGACGGGCTTCTGTTAGGTCGTCGCGTTGATGAACAGTTCCCCGTCGATCATCATCCCTACGTGGCCGAAGCGGTCGACGGCGCTG
>CAZFBC010000406.1:0-1619 GCA_964517245.1 uncultured Eubacteriales bacterium
ACGGTCCTGGCCCTCGAAAGGGGCCGTGTCTACGTCATGTACAAGGAATACGGCGGGAACGAGGTCTTCCAGGTGCTGACGCCCAACGCGGCCGTCAAGATGAGGCACAACTCCGTCGGCCTCGTCGCCGCGGCCGCCGACGGGACGACCGAGGTCCGGGTGAGATACGGGCGGGCCCGCGTGCTCTTCGGGCCGGCCGAGGATCGCCTCGACGACCGGGCGGTGAGAAAGGGCGAGCGGCTGACCGTCCTGGCGGACCATCGGTCCGAGCTCGGCTCGGCCGTCGACGTCACGGACTTCGAACTCTGGAACCGGGAGATCAACGCCCGGTTCGAGGACCTCCACGGGGGCCTGACCGGCCTGCCCAAGCCCCTCCGGAACCTCTCTCCCGCCATCTCCCATTTCGCCGAGTTCCACGGCAGCCGTTACGGCGAGTGGCTCTGGGACGATCTCTACGGCTACGTCTGGCGCCCGCGCCAGGACGACCGTCTCTATCCCTGGGGCTGGCGGCCTTATCACGCCGGCCGCTGGTCGTACGCCGCCGGCCAGATGTTCTGGGTGCCTCAGGAGCCCTGGGGCTGGATCCCCTATCACCTCGGCGTCTGGCAGTGGGACAGGAAGCGCGGCTGGTTCTGGCTTCCGGGCTCGTTCTTCGCTCCGGCCTGGGTGGATTGGATGATCTACGAAGGCCACGTCGGCTGGCGGCCGTGGAGCCTGTTCGACTGGATGTGGCTGTACGACGAAGGCTATTGGGGGACAGGCCTGACGACCCGGGACCGTCTTCCCCTGTCGCCGCCCGGGGTCACGCCCGACCCCTCGGCCCTCCGCGTGGACGCTCTGACGCCGCCGTCCGCCCCGCTGCCCCTCCCGGTCGAGCTCGAGGCCGTCGTGGCCAGGGCGGCCGCGGCCCTGGCCCGGGGCGACGTCCTCCTTCGGGAGGCCGCGGCCGCGGTGCCGGGCCATTTCGTCTTCGTCGCCGAGAGCGATCTCCCGGCCGCGGAGCTCCGGGAGAAGACCCTGCCCCGGGACCGGATCGCCGGCCGGGCGGGGAGCGCGGCGGGGGGAGCCGAGGCCCCGGAACGCCTGCCCGATCCCCGCCGGGAGGCGGCCCGCATCTTCCGCGGCCTCGGCGCGCCGGCCGCGCCGCGCCCGATGGCGGCCCCGGGGGTGAAACCGGCCCAGGCGCCGGGCCCCGTCTCGCCGGTCCGCTTCCGCGACTGGAACCCCGACCTGCGCGTCGCCCGGGAGCTCGGCGTCCGCATCGAGTATTCGAGCATGCGGAACGAGGTCCGCTGCCCGGAGCTCCGGATCTCGTCCCGCGACAGGGACCGGGACTCCGGGAGCCGGTCGCGCCTGACCTCCCGCGGCGTCGTCGACGCCCCGGTCGAGTCCCGCGGCGGCGGGCCCGACGGCATCGACGAACCCCGCGTCTCGAGAGCCGCCAAGGGAGCGGACCCGTCCGCGCCTCCGGCGGACAAGGGACGATCCGAACGGACCCCGGCCTCGCCGGAGAAGAAGGAGCCCAAGGGCGGCGAAGCCGAGAAGATCAAGATCTAGCGCGGGCCGCGGCGGTCAGAAGGCCGTCGCGGGCACGATCGAGACCGCCCGGACGACCTCGG
>CAZFBC010000407.1:0-1609 GCA_964517245.1 uncultured Eubacteriales bacterium
TTGCTCCAGCCGCAGTTCATGCAGACGGGGCACTTCTCGTCGGGCAGGAGCGCGCCGCAGATCTTGCAGCGGACGGTGTAGAAGTCCTTGGCGCTCTGCCTGACCTCGCCGAAGTGCTTCTCGAGGACCTTGGCGATGGCGTCGGGGATGGACTGGATGAGGCCGCCCTCGGTGAAGATGGGCTCGGAGCCGCCGATGCCCTTGAGCTGGGCGATGACCTCCTCGGGCTCGACGCCGCTTCGCAGGGCGGTCGAGATGAGGCGGCCGAGGGCCTCGGCGTCGGCCATCGTCGAGTAGCCGCTCTTGCCGATCGAGGCGAAGACCTCGAAGGGCTTCTGGTTGTTGAAGGAGATGGTCACGTAGAGGTTGCCGAAGCCGGTCTTGATCTTGTAGGTGACGGAGGGCAGCGAGTCGGGACGGCCCTCGGGGTGTTTGATCTCGGCGCCGTTCTTGTAGAGGACCTGGCTCTCGCGGCAGCCGTCGCGGTAGATGGTGATGCCCTTGGCGCCGAGGTCCCAGGCGGCGCGGTAGGCCTTTTCGACGTCCTCGACGGAGGCCGCGTGGGGGAAGTTGATGGTCTTGGAGACGGAGTTGTCGACGTGCTTCTGGAAGGCCGCCTGGGTCCTGATGTGCCACTCGGGCGAGATGTCGTGGGCCGAGCGGAAGTGGTCGGGCAGCGGCTTGCCGGGGTGCGCGGCCTTCCACGCGGCGTAGAGGGGGTGGACGTCCTTGAGCTCGGCGTCGATGATCTTCGAGGTCACCTCGAAGGCGAAGACGGGCTCGATCGAGGAGGAGCACCCGGCGATGCGCGAGATGGTCCCGGTCGGGGCGATGGTGAAGACCGTGGCGTTGCGCATCCGGCCGCCCTTGTAGACGGACCGGTCGATGGCCGGGAAGGAGCCGCGCTCGGCGGCCAGCTCGCGCGAGGCGGCCGTGGCCTCGGCCCGGAGGAAGGCGCCGACCCGGTCGGCCAGGGCCAGGGCCTTGGCCGAGTCGTAGCGGACCTTCATCAGCAGGAGCAGGTCGGCCCAGCCCATGACGCCGAGGCCGATGCGGCGCGTCTGGCGGGTCACGCGGTCGATCTGGGGCAGCGGGTAGCGGTTGACGTCGATGACGTTGTCGAGGAAGCGGACGCCCAGGCGGACGACGGCGGCGAAGCGGTCCCAGTCGAAGCGGTCCTTGGCCCGGGCGTCGAAGAAGTTGGCCAGGTTGACCGAGCCGAGGTTGCAGGACTCGTAGTCGTGGAGGGGCTGCTCGCCGCAGGGGTTGGTGGCGCGGATGGGGCCGAGGCCGGTGGTGGGGTTGGCGGCGTTGATGCGGTCGATGAAGATCAGGCCGGGGTCGCCGACGGCCCAGGCCGACTCGACGATGAGCTGGAAGACCCTGCGGGCGTCCCGGCGGCCGGCGGGCGTCCCGAGGCGCGGGTCGAAGAGGTCGTACTCGGCGCCGGCGGCGAGGGCGGCCATGAAGGCGTCGGTGACGGCGACGGAGATGTTGAAGTTCGCGACGGACGCGCCGTCGAGCTTCATCTGGACGAACTCCTCGATGTCGGGATGGTCGACGCGGAGGATGCCCATGTTGGCGCCGCGGCGGGTGCCGCCCTGCTTGA
>CAZFBC010000408.1:0-1608 GCA_964517245.1 uncultured Eubacteriales bacterium
ACGGCTGCACCAACATCCGGGTCACCGAGTTCCCGCGGCTGAAGAAGGCGGCGTAGCCGGCGGCCGCGGGCAGGAGAGGGGAAGACGCCATGGACGGAACGACGCGCCTGCAGCGCATCCACGACCTCATCGACGAGGACTTCCCCGCCCACCTCGAGCGCTGCCGGGCCTTCCTGAGGCAGAAGAGCATCAGCGCGAGCGGCGAGGGCATCCGGGAGACGGCCGCGGTCGTCAAGGGCTTCATCGAGGAGATCGGCGGGAGCGTCGGCTACGGCGGCTCGGAGGACTTCCCCATCGTCTACGGCCGCGTGGACGCCGGCCGCCCGAAGACCCTCATCGTCTACGGCATGTACGACGTCCAGCCCGTCGAGGAAGCCAAGTGGACCTCGCCGCCGTTCGACGCGGAGATCCGGGACCTGCCCCGGCTCGGCCGGTGCGTCATCGCCCGGGGCGCCGTCAATTCCAAGGGGGCCCTGGCCGGGCTCTTCAACGCCCTCCGCGCCGTCAAGGCGACGGGCGGCCTGCCGGTCAACCTCGTGTTCGTCGTCGAGGGAGAGGAGGAGATCGGCAGCCTCCACCTCGAGCCGTTCATCCGCGGGCACCAGGACGAGCTCCGGGGCGTCGGCGTCGTCGACTTCGATTTCTCCCAGGACTCGAACCGGAAGGTCACCCTCCATCTCGGCCTCAAGGGCATCGTCTATCTCGACCTCAAGTGCCGGGGCCAGAAGGCCTTCGGCCCGTCCGAATCGGTCCACAGCTCGGTCAGCGCCTGGATCGCCTCGCCCGTCTGGCGGCTCGTGCACGCCCTGAGCTCGCTCGTCGACGAGAGCGAGGACATCCTGATCGACGGCTTCCTTGACAACGTCGCCCCGGTCGGGCCCAAGGACCTGCGCATCCTCGAGGAGCTGGCCCGGACCTTCAACGAGCGGGAATTCCTGAAGGAGATGCGGGGCCTGGGCTTCAAGCACCAGGCCCGGGGCATCGAGCTGCTCAAGAAGGGCCTCTATTCCCCGATCATCAACATCGACGGCCTGACGGCCGGCTACGCCGGGGCGGGGACGAAGACCGTCCTGCCGCGGGTGGCCTCGGCCAAGGTCGACATTCGCTTCGGGCCGGACATGGAGCCCGACGAGGTCATCGAAAAGGTCCGGCGGCACCTCGTCAGGCGGGGCTTCGGGGACGTCGAGGTCACGGTCCGGGACAACTACACCTGGTCCAAGACGGACGCCGACGAGGACATCGTCGACCGGATGGTCGGCGCCTACCGCCGCCACGGCGTCGAGCCCGAGATCTGGCCGATGGCCACCTGGGCCGCGCCCTATTTCGTCTTCTCGCGCATCCTCCGGCTGCCGCTGGTCTCGGGCGGGCTGGGCCACGGCGGCCGCCAGCACAGCCCCGACGAGTACATGACCGTCGAGGGGCTCCGGGACTTCGAAAAGTTCGCGGCCACGTTCCTCGACCTGCTCGGCCGCTAGGGAGGCCGGCGGCCGGTCCCGCGGCCGCGTTGACACGGGCCGCCGGGCCGTATATCCTCGGCGCATGAGCGACCCGGTCCGCCGGACGCGCATCTGGGAGATCGACTTCCTGCGCGGCCTGGCCATCATTCTC
>CAZFBC010000409.1:0-1599 GCA_964517245.1 uncultured Eubacteriales bacterium
CACGGCCCGCCGCGGCGCAGGGAAAGCCGGTCCTGGCCCAGCACCCGTCGATCAGCCGGACGCACGTCGTGTTCGCCTGCGCCGGCGACCTCTGGCTGGCCGGCCGCGACGGCGGGAAGGCCGTCCGCCTGACGGCCGGCGCCGGGACCGAGGCCGACCCGTTCTTCTCGCCCGACGGCTCGCTCGTCGCCTTCACCGGGCAGTACGACGGCAACACGGACGTCTATGTCGTCCCGGCCGCGGGCGGCGTCCCGCGCCGCCTGACCCACCACCCGGACCCCGACGAGGCCGCCGGCTGGACGCCCGACGGCAAGCGCGTCCTGTTCCGGGCGGGCCGGACCCTCCCCTCCGGCATCCTGAGCCTCTACACGGTCGCCGTCGACGGCGGCCCCGAGGAGCCCCTGCCCGTCCCGACGGGCGTCGCGGGCTCCTACTCGCCCGACGGCGCGCGCCTGGCCTACGTGCCGACCACGCAGTGGCAGCGGGCCTGGAAGAGGTACCGGGGCGGCCAGACGACGCCCCTCCACATCGTCTCCCTCGACACGCTCGAGGTCGAGAAGGTCCCCCGCGAGAACTCCAACGACTCCCACCCGATGTGGGTCGGCGACAAGGTCTATTTCCTGTCCGACCGCAAGGGGCCGGTGTCGCTCTTCGCCTACGACCCGGCGGCCAAGACCGTCGCCGAGGTCCTGCCGAACGACGGCCTCGACTTCAAGTCGGCCTCGGCCGGGCCGGGCGGCATCGTCGTGGAGCAGTTCGGCGCGCTGCACCTTTTCGACCCGGCGACGGGCCGGGCCCGGCCCCTGCCGGTCACGCTCGACGGCGACCTGGCCGAGGTCCGGCCGCGCTACGTCAAGGTCGGCGACAGGATCGCCGCCGCCGGCATCTCGCCGAACGGCGCCCGGGCCGTGTTCGAGGCCCGGGGCGAGATCCTGACCGTGCCGGCCGAGAAGGGCGACATCCGCAACCTGACCCGGACGACGGGCGTCATGGAGCGCGACCCGTCGTGGTCGCCGGACGGCCTGTCCGTCGCCTACTTCTCGGACGAGTCGGGCGAGTACGCCCTCCACATCCGCGACCAGGCCGGGCGGGGCCCCGTGCGGAAGATCGGGCTCGGGGAGCCGCCGTCCTTCTTCTACCGGCCGCTCTGGTCCCCCGACGGGAAGAAGATCGCCTACAACGACAAGCGCCTGACGCTCTGGTACGTCGACGTCGCCAAGGGCGCGCCGGTCAAGGTCGACACGACGCACTACTTCAACCCGCGGGTCGACTGGGAGTTCGAATGGTCGCCCGACAGCCGCTGGCTCGCCTACTCGAAGCAGCTGCCGAGCCACATCTTCGCCGTCTTCGCCTACTCCCTCGAGGACGGCCGGGCGCGCCAGGTGACCGACGGGATGAGCGACGCCCGCTTCCCGGTCTTCGACAAGAGCGGCAAGTACCTCTTCTTCGCGGCCAGCACCGACGTCGGGCTGACGCCGGGGTGGCTCAACATGAGCAGCATGGAGCGGCCGGTGACGCGCAGCGTCTACGTCGCCGTGCTGCGCAAGGACCTGCCGTCGCCGCTCGCGCCGGAGAGCGACGAGGAGAAGGCGGAAGAGG
>CAZFBC010000410.1:0-1594 GCA_964517245.1 uncultured Eubacteriales bacterium
GCGCAGGGGCTCATCGGGCCGCGGGCCGTTTACGAGGTGGCCTACATTGGGGAGAGAGGGGAGGGGACGGTCGAGGTGGCCGGCGTCACCTTCACCAGCCCGGTCCTGGCCAAGAACCTCGAGCCGGCCAACAAGGTCTTCCCCTACATCGTCACGGTCGGGCCGGAGCTCGAGCGGGCGGCCGGAGAGCAGGGCGACCTCCTCAAGCAGTATTACCTGGAGGAGATGGCCAACATGGCGCTCGAGTCGGCGGCAGGATGGCTGGAGGCGCGCCTCGAGGAACGCTACGGCCTCGGGCCGCTCTCCAACATGAGCCCCGGCTCGCTCGAGGACTGGCCGATCACCGAGCAGGTCAAGCTCTTCTCCCTGTTCGGCGACACGGAGCGGGCGGTCGGGGTGCGGCTGACCGACAGCATGCTCATGGTCCCCCGCAAGTCCATCTCCGGGATCCTCTTCCCCTCGGAGGAGGGCTTCGTCGCCTGCCAGCTCTGCGACCGGGCCGTCTGCCCGGGGCGGAAAGCCCCCTTTGGGGTCGGACCTCAGTGACTCATGCAATATCAACAAGATAGGCCCATTTTTCAAGACCCGTACAGTTTGAATTTTGATGGTTTTGGCCCCAAAAACATTAAAAACATCAATAACAATAAAAACGGTGAAAATCGGGGACACGTACCGGAGGTATATGTCCCCTGATCAGGGAGGCAGCATGAAAAAATCGCGCGATCTCCGTAAGAAGACCTGCGTCCTGGCCACCGCGGTCGCCGCCGTCTTGACCCTCGCCCTCCTCGCGCCCGCTCCGGCCCCCGCCCAGCAGAAGCCCAAGCTCAAGGTCTTCATCTCGGTCGACATGGAGGGCATCTCGGGCATCGTCCACGGCGACCAGGTCTCCTCCGGCACCTCCGAGTACGCCGCGGGCCGCAAGTGGATGGCCCAGGACGTCAACGCCGCCGTCGAAGGGGCCCTCGAGGCCGGCGCGACCGAGGTCGTCGTCAACGACTCCCACGGCTCCATGCGCAACATCGACCCCGACGACCTCCACCCGCGGGCCGTCCTCATCAGCGGGTCGCCCAAGCCGCTGTCGATGATGCAGGGCATCGACGCCTCGTTCGCCGCCTGCCTCTTCATCGGCTACCACGCCAAGGCCGGCACCGAGGACGCCATCCTCGACCACACCATCTCCGGCTCGGTCGTCCGGGCCATCCGGGTCAACGGCGTCGAGATGCCCGAGCTCGGCCTCAACGCGGCGATCGCCGGCTATTACGGCGTGCCCGTGGCCCTCGTCAGCGGCGACACCGCCGTCTGCCGCCAGACGGGCGAGGTCCTTGGCCAGGACGTCGTCACCGTCGCCGTCAAGGAGGCCTACGGCCGGGTCGCGGCCAAGCTCGTGCCCATGGACGAGGCCCGCCGCCTCATCAAGGCCGGGACCAGGGAGGCGCTGGGGAGGGTCGCGCGCCTCAAGCCCTACAAGCCCGCGGCGCCCTACCGCTTCGAGCTGGGTTACCACATTTCGGCCCAGGCCGACATGGCCGAGATGCTCGTCCCCGGCCTCGAGCGGCCCGACGCCCGGACCGTCGCCTTCGCCGCGGACGACTAC
>CAZFBC010000411.1:0-1591 GCA_964517245.1 uncultured Eubacteriales bacterium
TTTTGCGCTCGGCCTGAGATCGCTGGTCGCGGACTCAGAAGCAACCCGTCCCCTCATAATCGCTGAAACAGCCGGCCTCAAACGGGAACCCGGGCCCCTCCGTCCTTCATTTACAGGCGAATGGACCTTCATCACGGCATCGCTGTCCTGGAGCCAGACGCCCCCCCGGCCGGGCCGTCGTCTCCTATTCGATGCGATGGGAGAGCACGGCCCTCTTTCTCATACATGGGGTACGAGCAACCGTTACTGAAATGATTGCCAGGATCAGTGCGAGAACAAGAATGGAAGAACCGTAATTGGAAAAGCCGAGGTCCGGCAAGATGTTGACCGCCGTGTGCAAGAGGATCGCTATGAGGAGCTTCCCTCCGAATTTCAAATAAAACCAGGTGAAGATGATCGTGATCGGGATGGACCATCCTATACGTAAGAGCACCGCTCCGATCGCGCCAAGATCAGCTCCGGACATATCGCTAGGCAGATGCCAGAAGGCCTGCATAAACCCTAAAACATAACTGGCCTGCAAGGTTGAATATTTCCTCAACAGGAGAGGAAGCGCAAATCCACGCCTTCCGAGCTCCTCGCCCATCGATCCGCCAAAGATCAAGTTCATGGAGAACGCCGTAAACCCCGATTTGAGAGATCAGCCATCGAGCATCATATGAAAAGCTCTCTGGCCTGACAGACAAGACACCGGAGAGATAAAAAAGCGGCCAAGAGATCATCCATGTCGTTATCGTGAAGAGAACGAGTTGTTTTTCGACGCTGGTGACCAACTCTCGTTCATTATGGGTAATTCCCCCCGAAAAGGAAAGGAGGAGGAGGGAGATCGGATGGGCCTGTCAACCAAATGCCCCGCTATTCAGTCTTATTATCTGGAGACCCCCATGTTCAAGAACGACCTCATCGTCGCTTGGCGGAACATCAAGCGGAGCAAGGCCTATTCGGCCCTCAACATCCTCGGGTTGGCCGTCGGCCTGGCCGTCTTCATCCTGATCATGCTCTTTGTCCGGACCGAGACGAGCTACGACCGTTATCACGCCAACGGCCGGAACATCTACCGGATCGTCCAGGAACAGCCCGGCAACGTCTATCTCGGCTCCAACGTCTTCGCCGTCACGCCTGGCCCCCTGGCCGCGGCCATGGCCCGGGACTTCCCCGAGGTCCTCAAGGCGACGCGGATCGATAACTGGGGGAACGTCCTCGTCCGCGTCGGCGAGAAGAGCTTCCTGGAAAGCGAGATCCACTGGACCGATCCCCAGACCTTCGAGATCTTCTCCTTCCCCGTCGTCCGGGGCGAGGGAGGCTCGGCCTTGAAGGACCCGTTCTCGGTCCTCCTGTCCGAGAGCGCGGCCGCCCGCTTCTTCGGCGGCGACGATCCGGTCGGCCGGACGCTCACCCTCGAGGCCTATGAGATGAACTCCGAGTTCGAGGTCGCCGGCGTCTTCCGCGACTTCCCCGTGAACTCCCACTTCGTCATGAACGTCGTGGCCCCCTTCGAGACAATGGGCAAGATCCAGCAGACCGACCTGACCCGATGGGGCAGCAACTCGTATTACACCTACATTCTCCTCCGGGACGGCTCCGACCCGAA
>CAZFBC010000412.1:0-1584 GCA_964517245.1 uncultured Eubacteriales bacterium
GGGCGACGACGACGGCCCACGACAGGAAGGACAGCGACTCGTACATGTTGGTGAAGGGGGCGTGGCCGCTGGCGGCCGTCCTGACGGCCAGGGCCGCGGTGTGGGCCGCCAGCCCGGCGACGGCCAGGGCGAGACCGCCCCGGGCCCACCTCTCCCGCCGGGCGAAGAGCGCCGCGAAATAGACGAGGGCGGCCGCGACGTAGAGGGCGAAGGCTGCGGTGAAAAGGGTCGGCTCGGTCATGACGGCCTCCTGACGCGTTCGAAGATGCCCGCGAACTCGGCCTCGAAGGCCTCCCGGCTCTTGGCGGCCCGGCCGCCGGCCGTCACTTCGACCTTGCCCTGGGCCTCTTCGAGGACGACCCGGATCTCGCGGGGCGGCCAGTAGAAGGCCAAAAAGAACCCCGCGGTGACGAGGGCGCAGCCGAGCCAGATGAGGTTGACGCCCGGGTCCTTGGCCGCCTCGAGGACGGAGAAGGGCGCCGGGCGATAGTCCTTCAGGACGACCGACACCGGGGCGGCCGGCCGGCCCTCGCCGTGCCCCTGGTTGAAATCCGGATATTTGGCGAAGACCCAGCCCGCGAAGACCCGCTCCTCCCCTTTCCAGGCCTCGACGAGCGCGGCCGGATTGCGCGGCTCCTGGGAGCGGCTCTGGACCCTGTTCCCCTCGCCGAGGATGAAATCGGGCACGAACTCGCGGACGGCCACGCGGCTGACGTCCGGGTCGCCGACCTCGACGCGCTCGCCCACTCTCACGGGGACGGAGCGGGAGAAGGCGGGGTCGTCGCGCTTGCGCAGCTCGAGGGTGAGCCCGGCCCGGCGCCAATCGAAGCCGTAGCGCTGCTGGTAGAAGGAGAAGCCGCGGTGGGTCAGGGGGTGGTTGACCTCGACCACCCGGGTCGCGACCGCCGCGCCGTTCTCGAGCACGGTGACCGTGCTCTTCCAGTCCTTGACGGCGCCCCCGGGATAGTACTCCGTCTCGAACTTGTCCAGCCGGACGCTGAACGTCGCGTTCGGGACCGCGGCCGTCTGGCCTTCGACGAGGGCGATGTCCGCGCGGCGGCCGCCGAGGCCGCTGACGAGACCGCCGGCGAGGATGACGAGCAGCCCGGCGTGGACGACGTCGGAGCCGAAGAGGCCCAGGCGCCGCTTCCGGGCCAGGATGAGGACGGCGCCGCCCGCGGTCGCGGACTCCAAAAGCCGGTAGCGGCGGGCGCGAAGCTCGCCGGCGACCCTGTCTCTGGCCGCGGCGAGCGGGAGCGCCAGTCGGGACCGGGCGCTCGTCTTCATGGCCGCGAGCGACCGGGCGTCGGTCCCCTCGGCCGGGCCGAACGCCCTGCGCCATTTCGGCCCGAGGCGGGTGAGGGTGCAGACGGCGGTGTTGAGAGCGAACAGGAAGAGGAGCGCCAGGAACCAGCCGGACGAGTAAAGGCGCGTCAGCTGGAGCGAGGCGAAGAGCTTCGACAGGCCGCCGTAGCGGGCCGCGTACTCGGCCGCCTCGCGGCCCTGGGGGATGAGCGTGCCGACGATCGAGGCCAGGGTGACGAGGATGAACAGGACGATGGCCAGCTTGACCGAGGAGAAGAA
>CAZFBC010000413.1:0-1557 GCA_964517245.1 uncultured Eubacteriales bacterium
TGTGGTATGGTTCTTCATAATTGAGTTGTTTGCTGACAAAAATAGTCGGGTTGTTTAAATTAATGCTGTCAAAGATAATATTCTGCAGCATATTAATCTCAGGCAGTCTTCAGTCGACGGTTCACAGTCTACAGTCTACAGTCTGACAATGCCTAAATAACGTTGACTCTTTTTTGATTGATTTTTCTTCTTTTTTCTATATGATGATGGGCTGTTGATAACGGGAGATAACACGAAGAGTTATCCTCGTTATCAACAGTCTTTTTAAACTCTGATGGAGTTAATTTTCCCAGTGCTTTATGTGGTTTGCCGGTGTTGTACATTAGTACTGCCTTGTCTAGCAACCTCTTAAGTGAGGTTAGACTTGTTGGACCATAGGGATAAAGATAGTTGTTTTTGATAATGCCATTAAGCCTCTCGGCATGGGCATTCTCATAGACCTTCTCCTCGGTCATTGAGTTGACCATTTCAAGCTCCTTTGTAAGTGCCTTCAATTCCTTGCAATAGTATTGCCCGCCACCGTCTGAGTGAAGTATGGATCCTTCGATATTGGTCCTGCCTCTCTGGTTGATTAGCCTGTGCAAAGCAGGCAGTGTAGTACTCTCAGTACGAAGGTTATCACTCGCTGACCAGCCAACTATCTCACGGTTAAACAAGTCCATGATCAATGTAAGATAGTAGGTTTTGGGCCCCATATCATAGTAGGTTATGTCACTTACAAAAACCTGGTTGACCCCTGTAACCTTCTTGTCCTTTATCAGGTTCGGAAAGCGCGTTACACCAAGACTGTTTGTCGTAATCCGGTAGTTCCTTAGCTGCTTAAGCCTGTAGCCGGAGTCCATGCAGAAGCGCTCGAACTGATCACGACCCATACAGCTGGGATGAAGCTTCAGATAGATATCCCTGGCTGACATACGAGGATGATCCCTGCGGATCTCATTGATCAGCGGGATCAACTGCTCCTGCTCTTCAAGCCTGTATCTCCGACGTCTGTACATCTGATAAAATGATTGTTTACTAATGCCTACCACTTCAAACAGACTGCTTAATCTTTTTTTGTGATCTTTCCGGTGGAAGTGGTACCAGGCGAGAGTTTTGAACTCAATTTTTTTTTAATGTCAACCCCGTACGTCTCCTCCGCGATCTCGATCATCTTGTCCTTGAACTCCAGCAATAATTGCTTCTGTCCTACAATACGTTCGAGTTCCTTAATACGCTCTTCAAGAGCCTTGATCTTCTGGGTGTCGCTCTTTGCTTCAACCACAACTTTTACTTGTTTCTTTGCCATTGCTGAGTATTTATAGATCCATTTATAAACTGAAGCTCTGTTAACTTCATAGGTCCTGCTAATATCGGCAATAGACACGATTCTTTTCTCTAATTCTCTGACTTTAGAGCGCTTGAAGTCCTCACTGAAGTGTCTCTGGATCCTGGGCTTCTTTTCCCAGTCAAAATAACCTACATTTGTCATAGCGTTAACCGTTTTTTCGGTCAACGTATTTCAGGCACTGACAGGCGATCCGCCGGCTGGCGGAGAAGCAGCCAGACTGCAGGGGA
>CAZFBC010000414.1:0-1557 GCA_964517245.1 uncultured Eubacteriales bacterium
CAATGCCCCCGCCGATGAGCAGGAACTTGCCCTTCGGGTTCTTCTTCCGGGTCATGAGGTCCAGAATCGTTTTCGCGTAGAGGTAAGTGAACTCCTCGTTGGGGTCGCCAGAGTATTCCCCGTAGTTTGCCATCTCGTTCATGAATCCCAGGTCGGTGATGGTATCCGCGAATATCACGGATGCGCCGCCGCCAGCCACCATGGTCCAGACCCTTCCCTCGGGGTTCAGGACGGTGAGTTTCAGGGATGCGCCTGTCTTTGAATCAAGCTCCTCTATGTATGCCTCTTCCTTGGTAGGGGTGCGGCCGAACGGGACCGGGAACTCGATTGGCCCCCATTTCCTGCCACTCTCGAAGTCAGCGGTGCTGTCCAGCTTCGCAGCCAGGTCCAGCGGGATGACGTCTTTGTCTGTGACCACTATGGGATTGATCTCCAGGTAGGCGTAGTTCAGGTCGGCGTATAACTTGAAGAGCGCCTCTATGAACCCCGCCACCCTGTCCTGCCTCTTTGCAGGGACCTTGCCCAGCAGCGCCCTCTTTATCTCCTGGGGTGTCGGGGAATGGCCGACCGGGACCTTGAGGCGGGATGCTTTCGCATCCACATCGCCGACATTGACGCCGCCCTCATGGTAGAAGAGTATCTCATCGCCGTCTCTGTTGGACATCATGGCGACATAGCATTCGTCCGACTCCTTGTGCGGGACCATCGGTTCGATTATGAAATGAGTGAGTTGCCCCACGGTGCCCTTGTCGGTCGGCTTGCCCTTTGCGTCGAACTTGCCGTATATCGTTATGGGGCCCCTGGACTTCTCCTTTATCCACTTCTTAGCCTCGTCGAAGGACGCCCCCACGAGTATGAGCTTGTTCTTGCCCCTGCGTTTTATCAGTTGGTCGGGTTTCACGACCAGCTTCTCCTTGGTCAGCCACTTGTGTTGAGCAGGCAGCTTGGCCAGGTCGGTGTCCGGTCCGACGGTGACATACTTGTCCTCGACAGAGTACTTGCCGTTCGAGTATTCCTTCAGCAGACGGGCAATCATCCGTTTCCCGTCGCCTTCCCTAATCGCTTTTTGTGCCATTTACAATCCCTTCTTTACTTCTTCAATTTCTTGTTCAACCTCTGTGCAACCTCATCAATGAACTCCTCGGTGCCGACCTTCTGGTTCGTCGAGGACTCCTTTGCCACAAGCATCAGGTCTCCGGTCATTACGCCTCTCTCGACGGTCTCGATAGCCGCCTGTTCCAGCATCTTGGCGAATTCAACAACCTCCGGGGTGTTGTCCAGTTCGCCCCTCTTCTTGAGGCACCCGGCCCAGGCGAATATCAGCGCCATGGAATTACTGGACGTCTTCTCGCCTTTCAGGTGTTTGTAGTAATGCTTCTGGACTGTGCCGTGCGAAGCCTCGAATTCATAGAAGCCCTGCGGGCTGACCAGAACAGAGGTCATCATCGCCAGGCTGCCATAGGCGGACCCGAGCATGTCGCTCATCACGTCGCCGTCATAGTTCTTGCAGGCCCAAAGAAGGCCGCCCTCGGTCTTCATTATCCTGGCGACAGTGTC
>CAZFBC010000415.1:0-1553 GCA_964517245.1 uncultured Eubacteriales bacterium
GTCGTATCACTCGTGGTATCCGGCTCTCCAAAATCAGAAAAATCCGGCTTGTCGCTATCGAAAAGCCCGAAATCCTCATCATAGCCTGCACGGTCGCTCCCTGCAGCTGCGGGTTCTTCCTCATCATCTTCTGGCGTGGCAATGCTCTGCCTGATTGAATCAAGCATATCACTCACTGATTCTCCACCCTGCAAAGCCTCAGCTCCCACGGTTGCAGGCGCATCCCCTTCCACATCCGGGGAATCGGGCGCGTAATCTCTCAACACAAAGACCTCTTCTTCGGAAACAGCAGCCGTTTCAGGCTCCCCCTCAGGCTCAATCTGGCTCTTGATATCCTGAATGATTTCCTCTATGGCCGTATTCTCCGCCAGATCCTGATTGATCAAAGCGCTCTCATCAACGCGGGTGTCCAACAATGGCCCACCGCACACCGGACAGGTCTCCTTATCATCACCCTTGATTTCGAGCTCACACGTAGAACAGTACATAGCCATACTCCTTGCATGTGATTGTATACAATATAATTTATGGTTTTTTCAGCAGTCGACTGATATTTGTATGCCGTGATAGTACCGTGCGTGATGATACGGGTATACCCCGGGTTCCTGCAGCACAAGCATGCTTGTGCAGACCGGTACCCTGAGGAGCCAGCAAACCTACATGTTCAGCAGCCCGGAATCGCGTGCGATACCGGTGATATCCTCCCGGTCAAGGTCAAACAGCGTATCGCTCACGCCCTGATATTCAACCGTGAAAATGCGCTGCTGCGTAACAGTGCCGATAACTCCTGCCGTGATGTTTTTTGATGCAAACATCTCAATGACCCCGGCACTTTTCTGTTTATCGACACACAGGACAAAACCATAACTTAAAAAAGCCTTGAGCCAGTCGATCAGGCTGAAGGAATCCGGCTTCGGGATACGGTCGATCACAATATGTGCGCCGGTTTCAGATGTCTCCATCATAAGCGCGATTGTCCCAAGCACACCGGCATTGCTGACATCCTTGGCCGTAGAGCACAATGTGCGTTCAGCCAGTTGCGGAAGAATATCCAGCCGCTCCAGAATCTGCGGCGATTTTTTCCCGGAGTTGGTGTCCCAGGACAGAACCGGCTTGCACTGATAGCCCTTCCCGTCCATGTCAACGGCAAAAATAATATCCTGGCCGGCTATGGCATTGTTGCTGCGCAGCAGTCGCTGAGCTCTTCCCAGTATCGCAACGGAAAGCTGCTTTTCAACGGTATCCGGGTGCAGATGACCACCCACCATCGGAACCCTGAATTTTTCACATCCCTTGCGAATGCCCCTGACGATATCATCGAGACTGCCGTCAGATGGCGCTCCGATCACGTTAACCATGGCAAGGGGCCTGCCCCCCATGGCGTAAATGTCATTGACACTAGCCATGACCGCGGCTTTTCCGGCTCCATACGGATTGGCGTCAATCAGGCCTGACCAGATACCGTCAACAGCCAGCAGAAGATATTCACCGTTATACGCGATCGCTGCGGCGTCCTCGCCGAAATCAGCGATCGTATCCCCGAAATCGGTAAC
>CAZFBC010000416.1:0-1552 GCA_964517245.1 uncultured Eubacteriales bacterium
GCGGCCTTGACGGATTGGACGCCGACGGTCAGCAGGGCGGCCGCCAGCGTCGCCGCTCCCGTCACCAGGAACCCGGCCCACCCGATGCCCGTCCGGTAGGCGAAATCCCGCAGCCAGGCCGACATCATGAGGTAGGCGACCGGCCAGGCGATGAGGTTGGCGACCGCGACCAGGACGATGTACTCGCGGACGAGCAGTCCGAGGACATCCGGCACCGTCGCCCCGAAAACCTTGTGGATGCCGATCTCCCTGGTCCGCCGCGCGGCCGAATATGCGGCCAAGCCGAACAGGCCCAGGCAGCCGACGAAGACGGCCAGCCCGGCGAACGTCCCGAAGATCCGGCCGGTCCGGAGCTCGGACTCGTACATCCTATCGAACCGCTCGTCGAGGAAGCCGTACTCGTAAGGCTCGCCCGGGGCGAAGGCGGCCCACTTGCGCCGGAGCGTTTCGATCGTCCCGGCGGCGTCCTCGCCCTTGACGCGGAGGAGGAGCCGGCTTCCGGTCTCGCCGAGGCGTAACATCACCGGCTCGATCGCGCTGCGGAGCGAGTCGTAGTTGAAGTCCCGGACGACGCCGATCACGGTGAACGTGCGCTCGACGGTCAGTCCGCCTTGCTGGTCGAAATCGTGGAGGACGGCCTTCTTGCCGACCGGCTCTCCGAATCGGAAATGCCTGACCGCGGCCTCGTTGAGGATCACGGCCTCGGCGTCCGTTTCCCGGTCCTTCGCGAAGTCCCGCCCCGAGGCGAGGGTCATGCCCAGCGTCCTGATGTAGTCGTGGTCGACCGTCCAGACCCCGATCGGCGGGGCCGTCGAGCCCTCCGGATCGCCTTCCGCGGCGACGATCATCCGGGCCCGGCTCGAGGGCACGGGAAGGAATCCCGAGAGCGAGGCGCCGACGACCCCCGGATAGGCCAGCATCTCCTCCTTGAGCACCGTCGCCCGGGGCCCGAGGAGGTGAGTGTTATCAAGGACCAGGACCTGCTCCCGGTCGAAGCCGACGTTCTGGTTCTGGATATAGCGGAGCTGGCGGAAGACGACCGACGTTCCGATGATCAGTACGACCGACACCGTGAATTGAAAGACGACGAGGCCGCGCCTCAGGAGCCCTCCCCGGGCGCCTTTCGCGATCTCTCCCTTGAGGACGGGAGCGGGCCGGAAGGCCGAGATGTAGAACGCGGGGTAGGCCCCGGCGAGGATGGCGATGGCCAGGACCAGGCCGAGGACCGCACCGGCCACGCCCGGCGCCGCCAGCATCGAGATGTCCATCTGTTTGCCCGCGAGCTGGTTGAAGAGGGGCAGGGCCAAGCGGACGAACAGGAGCGCCAAGACGAGCGCGAGCAGGCTGAAGACCAAGGACTCCAGGAGGAACTGCCCGATGAGGTCGCGGCGGGCCGATCCCAGGACCTTGCGCACGCCGACCTCCCTGGCCCGCCCCGACGAACGGGCCGTGGCCAGGTTGACGAAGTTGGCCACGGCCAGCAGGAGGATGAACAGGGACACGGCCGTGAAGATGCGGATGTACTTGATGTCGCTGTTGGCCTCGAACTCGG
>CAZFBC010000417.1:0-1548 GCA_964517245.1 uncultured Eubacteriales bacterium
CTCGGGAACGGGGACTTCTTCATGGCCTCCGACCACGTCGTGACGTTCGCCGTCGAGGCCGGGCTCTACGATCCGAAGAGCGGCAAGCCCTTCAGCTGGAAGCGGGCTTACTCCCCCTCCGAGGGCAGCGCCGCGAGCACGCAGGGCCGGCGCTCCCGGATGTGGCGCTTCTTCGACCTCGTCGCGCCGTCCCGGAACTTCAAGCCGGAGACGCCCAACATGGACTTCCCCTTCTCGGTCAAGCCCGACCGCAAGCTCTCGCCCAAGGACGTCATGGAGATGACCCGGGACAAGTCCGAGGGCACGGTCTTCGATCCGGTCAAGGGCATCCGCGGCGGCCCCTTCAAGAACCCCAACTATTACAAGGGCACGCGGCTCATCAGCGTCCCCAACGTCGAATACACCACCCTGACCCAGTGCCGGTCGTGGCTGCCCGACCCCGTCGGCGGCATCGTCTGGGTCGCCCTCGGCGCCCAGGACACCTCCTGCTACGTCCCGTTCTACGCCGGCGCGACCGAGATCCCCAAGTCCTTCGGGGTCGGCGACCACTTCGTCCTCGACCGGAGCTCGGCCCGCTGGGCCTTCGACTACGTCGACTTCCACGTCCAGGTCGCCTACAGCGCCGCCATCGAGGACGTCAAGACGGCCCGGAGGACCTGGGAGGACGGCGCCTTCGGGCGCATCGCCGAGGTCGACGCCCGGGCGGCCGAGCTCTACAAGAAGAGCCCCCGGGAGGCCGTCCGCCACGTGACCGGCTTCGGCCTGAACAACGCGACCAACGTCGTCAACGCCTGGTGGAAGCTCGGCGACGACCTCTGGGTGAAGTACAACCACCTGGGCGCCTACGACGCCGAGAAGAGACGGGGCGGCCGCATCCCGAACGCCAGCCCGGAGTGGTGGAACAAGGCGGTCAGGGCCATCGACGTCCTGACCGAGCCCGACGCGAAATAGACGGGTCCCCCGCGGGACAAGGAGCTCCGCATGAACGCACGACGACTCATCGCTGTGGCCGGGGCGCTCGCCCTGTGCGTCGTCCTGGCCGGCCATCCGGGCGCGGCCGGCGGCCCCGGCTTGTCCGGCGACGTCATCGCCGGCGAGGGCTGTACCTCCATTCTCGTCGGCAGGGACGCCTCGACCGACGGCTCGACCATGACCACGCACACGTGCGACTGCGGCACGTGCGACTGGACCTGGCGCCACGTCCCGGCGGCCGACCACAAGCCCGGCTCGACCCGCAAGATCTACCACATCTCCCAGTACAAGACCTGGCCTCCGGAAGAGGGCCTCAAGTGGGACCTCGTCAAGAAGGACTTCACCGGCCTCGAGATCCCCCAGGTCGCCCACACCTACGCCTACCACCACGGCATGTTCGGCTATATGAACGAGAAGCAGGTCGCCATCGGCGAGTCGACGATCGGCTGCCAGCGCAAGCTCCAGAACCCGACCCCCTCGGCCAAGCTCGACCTGTCGATGCTGACCCTCCTGGCCATGGAGCGGGCGGCGACGGCCCGCGAGGCCATCCGGGTCATCGGCTCGCTCGCCGAGGCC
>CAZFBC010000418.1:0-1545 GCA_964517245.1 uncultured Eubacteriales bacterium
TCGTAGATCGCCCGGATCTCCGATTCGGCGCCCGGATGGCCCTGCGCGCGGGCCTCCAGCCAACAGGCCTCGGCCTGGTCCGCGGCGCCCAGGTCGGTCCAGATCGAGGCCTCGATGGCCGCGAAGTCCGGGCGCGTCTCCCTGGTCAGGCTCTTCGCGGCCCGGATGCCGGCCAGCGCGTCCGCGTATCGGCCCAGTCCCCGCCTGGCCTGGGCGAGGAGCGCGTAGGTCAACGGGAGACGCATCTTGATCCCGAGGTCCCCGAAATCGCCGTAGAACCAATGGTGTCCCGCGAGGGCCAGTTCCGCCGACCGGCCCGCGGCGGCCTCGGCGGCGGCGAGGTCCCCGCCTTTCGTGATCTCGACCTCGGCCAGATGGTGATAGGGTTGAGGATTGTCGGGCTCTTCGGAGATCCAGGCCCGGCACACGGCCCGCGCGGCCTCGAGGCTCAGGCCTTGCTGGATGGCCTCGACGATGAAAAGCGCCCGCGCGCCGGCCTCTTTCGGGGCCCGCTCGACGAGCCTGATACCGGCCTCGAGGACCTCGGCCCGGCCTTCACTCGTCCACTGCTGGGACTTGGCTTGATAGAAGTAGTCACTGACGGCCTGCGCGGCGAGGAAGTCGGCGGGGGCGGTTTCGATCATGCGGCGGAGCCATCGCCGCCCCGCCTCCTCCCGGCCGGCGCGCCAGTTGCCGTAAGCCAGGGCGGCCAGAAGACTGGGAGACCGCCGGTCCGATCCGCTCTTTTCGATCTCGGCGAGGTCCTTCTCCAGGATGGCCGCGAACTCGGCCCTCTTGACCAGGCCGTCGAACGTCCACTTGTCCCGGTAGACGGAGAAGTTCCCGGGATAGAGCGCCCGCTCCTTCTCGAACGAGGCCTGGTACGTCTCCGGGGAGAAATCGAAGAGCAGCTTCTGGTGCCAGGCGTCCGGGGCGGGTTTTCCGTCCGGGCGGAAGGCCATAACGCCGAGGGCGGCGTTCCGGTCGTAGCGGCGACGGCCGACGATGTTGATCTTCAAGAAGGAGGCGCCCTCTTCGACGGCGACGCGGCCGACCAGGACGGCCCCCTCCCGCTCGAGCTTGAGTCGTCGCGGCTCGTGCCGGGGGGGCTGGCTGTAGACGAGAAAGGCCTCGTCATCGAGGGCGAAAACGGCTTTGGGCTCGCCGGGATCGTAAGTGACCACCACCGTGTCGCCCCAGCGGGGCTCCGCGGGAGAACACGAGACGATGGCGCCGGAGCCGGCGCTCCCGCCCGCGACCAGCCCCCCGACCGCAACGAGACCCAGCATAAAGACCACAAGTGCGACCGACGCAGCGGCCGCTCGGGATCCATATCTCATGCGGTCCTCCTCGCTCCTTATTAGACCGGCCGGGCGTCCATAAGGTTGCGGGCCATGAGCCCTTTTTGCCGACCTTTTTTCGCCCCGGCGACCTTGTCGGCGGGACGGTCAGTCGAGCGTGTTGTTTTCGAGGCGCTCGAAGGGCGTCTTGAGCCGCTCCCGGGCGTAGGGGCTGAGGCTGTATTTCAGCCCGTACTGGGAGTGC
>CAZFBC010000419.1:0-1529 GCA_964517245.1 uncultured Eubacteriales bacterium
TACAGCGGGGTGAGCCGGACAATGAGCAGTTTGAGTTGGGAAGAAGCTCACGCCATTGTGGCTGAACTGGATGCCTTCAGTCAGCCATTTCTGGATGCAGAGTTGGAATTGCTGCGCAAACAGAATAAACGGCTGACGATGGATGGCGACCTGACCGGTATTCCAGTATCCAACACGAGTACCAGCTATCCCAACGCCGCCTATGGGCACATGGATGACGACATTCAACTGGGTTACCAGGCAGGTGTGGTCAGTTTGCTCACCGAAACATATGGTCGGCTGTGGCTATCTGGCGCTCACCATCCAGGAGATACGGTATCGAGCACCCAGGCTGAGGCACTGGTGCTGGCAGCGGAAACCAGAACAGGTTTACGTCCGTTGCGGCGCACCGATTGGCTGGAAAAACGCATCTGCGAGTATGCACCCATTCTGGAAGCGGTAGAGGAGCGGCTGAAAACACAGCGCAAAGCCGTTGAAACTGCTCAGGAACGGCTCAAACAGGCACAGGTACAAGCGGAAGAGAGAAGCCAGCAACTCGAAAACGTCCAACAGACTTATCTGGCCCGCAACCGATCCGAGCGCCCTACCAGCCGTTTAGCTTTACTACGCAAGCGAGCCCAGGCAGCCCTGAAGCGGCGAGAAAGTCGCAAAAAAGCGCTCGATGTTGCCCAACGTAAACTGGACAAGACCCAGACCCGCACGCAACTGCTGCTGAATGAAATCAATGCCTTACGACAACGCCTTGAGCGCTTCAAACAAGAGAACCTGACCAACCAGCAGCCGATCGAAGCTGAGTTCCGCCTGGATGCTGGTTTTGGCACTTATGAAAACATCGCTCTGTTGGTTGAAATGGGCTATGAAGTTTACACCAAGCCGCACAACCATAAAGTCACTCAAGCCTTGCGCAGTAAAACCCAAGATACCGCTGCCTGGACAAGGGTCGGCGCCAATGCTGAAATGCTTGCCTGGGCCGATCTCAAGTTGCAAGGCTGTCCTTATCCGCTCGATGTAGCCCTGGAACGTTTCTACACTGGCAAAACCCTCAAGCACAGCGCCTTATGTCACTTCGGCAGCGACCCGGTCACTCAGGATTTGCCAGCCTGGTTCACTCATTACAATGGCAGACAGACCATTGAAGCGGGTATCAAGGAAAGCAAACAGGTTTTCTATCTACATCGCATCAAGGTGCGCTCTGAACCGGCCATTTTCCTGCAAGAACGTATGGCGCTTTTCGCCGCCAACTTCATCCGCTGGGCGGCATACTGGCTGGTCGAACAACCTCAACCGCCTGAAAATGCGCTCGACATCCGCAAATTGGGTGTCAAACGCCAGGTGCAAGTGGGTGCACACGTTTCCGCACAGGTGATCCGTAATTCAGAAGGTATGTTGTTAAAGTTCAGTGAACACAGCGCCTTCTCAGGCAAGGTGCTCAATTTACCAAACAGCGGTTTTCCGCCGCACAGCAAACAGAAATTTTGAGGTTTTATGCCACTTTTTACCGAATCGCATCTGATTGCACAACCGTTACG
>CAZFBC010000420.1:0-1528 GCA_964517245.1 uncultured Eubacteriales bacterium
CTTGGCGCCACTGTCCCGATCTCATTATATCCGGCAAATATCGTGTTAAAGACTACCGTTCCTCTTGTTTTGGTCAACAGTTCGTTTCGGGCCCCGATCATGTTTCTCTGCGAGATCAGATATGTAATTCTGGTTGTTCCGCGGCCGTCTGCCTTCATTTCCTGCATCTGCGCCCGGCGTTTACCCATTTCGGTGGTAATTTCACCCACATATTCATCCGGCACATCAATCATCACCTCGTCATATGGTTCGGTATTTCCCCGCAGTATCACTTGGGGTTTTGATACCTGTAGTTCGTAATCTTCCCGCCGCATGGTTTCGATCAGTATCGAAAGGTGCAGTTCCCCCCGCCCGATCACCTCAAATTCTCCTCCCCCCAGATCCGAAAACTTCATCCCCAGATTGGTTTCGCTTTCTTTCATCAGTCTTTCACCTATTTGCCGACTGGTCACAAACTTACCCTCCCGGCCTGCAAATGGCGAAGTATTGGCCCCGATAGTTATCCGCAGGGTCGGCTCTGACACTTCAATTACCGGCAGAGCTTCCGGCTTGGCGCTATCGGTGATGGTTTGTCCGATTTCAATCTCTTTTACTCCGGCCAGCGCCACGATATCTCCGGCGACAGCCTCGGTTACTTCCTCACGTTCTATTCCCCGGCTGGTATACAGTCTTTCCACTGTATAACTACCCGCATTTTTTTCAGGCGTCACCAGCATCACTCTTTGTCCCAGCTTCAAAATTCCCCGGCGTATCCGCCCGATACCAAGTTTTCCCAAATGACTGTCAAAATCCAAAGTGGAAACCAGCATTTGCACCGGCTGGTCGGTATCTTTCACCGCGTTTGGCACTTCCCGCAAAATCATTTCAAACAAAGGAGTCAGGTCTCCGGGGACGTCGGGGTCATACTTTTCCGAAAAATCGGTAAACGCCTTGCCGTCCCTCCCCGCCACATAAATGATCGGAAATTCCAAATGCGATTCCGACGTCGCCAGTTTCAAAAACAGCTCTTCCGTATCCGATACGGTCTGCCTGACCCGGGCATCTCGTTTATCGATTTTATTTATGACCAGGATCACCTTCAGACCGGTTTCGATGGCCTTTTTCAACACAAATCGGGTTTGCGGCAGCGGTCCTTCGGCCGCGTCTACCACCAACAGGGCAGCATCCGCCATATTCAGCACCCGTTCCACTTCACCGCCGAAATCCGCGTGTCCCGGGGTATCGATGATATTGATTTTTACCCCTTTATAAAACACCGCCGTATTCTTCGAAAGAATTGTGATCCCTCTTTCCCTTTCCAGATCATTGCTATCCAAAATTGTCGTCTGTTGCATTTCCGCCTGGTTATCGCGAAAAGCGTGGGTCTGCTTCAGCATTCCGTCTACCAGAGTGGTTTTCCCGTGATCCACGTGGGCGATGATGGAAATATTCCTGATGTCGTTATACATATATGGTAGGATGGTATTTCCACAAATAAAGCGCCTCTTACAAGCGCAGGCAGATTTTACCACCATGGACCCGCTTACTA
>CAZFBC010000421.1:0-1518 GCA_964517245.1 uncultured Eubacteriales bacterium
TCGCGCCGGGAATTCGCCAGACGCCTTCTGGCCGGCACGGCCGCCTCGGCCGCCGCGCTCGGCGAGCTCAACGCCGGCATCGCCCAGAAGGTCACCGCCCTCAACCAGAAGTTCCTCGAGGACGAGGCGCCGGACGGCGCCTACTGGGAGGAGATCCGCAAGCTCTACGACTTCGAGGACCGCTTCATCATGATGAACAACGGCACGCTGGGTCCCATGCCCCGGCCCGTCTTCAACACGCTGATGCGGTACTTCAGCGTCCAGAAGACGAACCCTTACGACGGCTACAACTTCCTCCCGGCCGTCCGGGAGACCGTCCGCGGCAAGCTGGCCGCGTTCGTCAACGCCGACGCCGACGAGGTCGCCCTCGTCAGCAACACGACCGAGGGCCTCAACTTCGTCATCAACGGCCTGGACCTCGAGGAGGGGGACGAAGTCCTGATGTCGAACCTCGAGCACCCCGGGCACATCGGCCCCTGGCGGCTCAAGGAGAAGCGGGCCGGGATCAGGATCACCGAGGTCCCGCTCAGCCCGACGGCGCGATCGGTCGACGAGATCGTCGGCGCCTTCGCCGCCGCCGTCACGCCCCGGACGCGCGTGATCAGCATCAGCCACACCGTGTTCATCACCGGGCTCATCATGCCCCTCAAGGAGCTGAGCCGGCTGGCCCACGACAAGGGCCTGCTCATCCTGGCCGACAGCGCCCACGGCCTGGGCATGCTCGACCTCGACATGAAGGCCCTCGGCATCGACTTCTTCGCCTCGAGCCCCTACAAGTGGCTCGGCGCGCCGACGGGCGTCGGCCTCCTCTATGTCAAAAAGGACGTCCTCGACAAGGTCTGGCCGACGGTCGTCAGCTCCGGCTGGGAGACCAACGCCCGGGCCGCCAAGCTCGACCCGTCCGGACAGAGGTCCGACGCGCTGTTCTACGCCCTCGAGGAGGCCATCGACTTCAACAACCGGATCGGGAAGACCCGCATCGAGCGGCGGATCAAGGTGCTGGCCGGCCGGCTCAAGCAGGAGCTGGCCAAGATCCCGGGGGTCAAGGTCCACACGCCCGTCGACCCCTACCTCAGCGCCGGCCTGACGGCCTTTTCCATGGGCGGCGGGCTCGAGGCGAAGCTCGTCGAATATCTCCGCCAGAAGCACAATCTGGTCGTCCGGACGACGGGCAATCCGCAGGCCGGGACCTACGGGATCCGGGTCTCGACGCCCATCTACATCTCGACGAAGGAAGTCGACCTGGTCGTCGAGGGCGTCCGGACCCTCCTTGGCCACAAGGCCCAGACGTAAACGAACTTTACCGGCATCGCCCCGGTTTTTTAAGGAATTTTACGCTTTTCGCCCCCGATCCGCCGGGCCACAGGCGAGGACGTCTGGCATGAAATATGCATATTTCCGGGCGGAGCGACACTTGAGACCAGTCATCAAGCACCGAGTTCCCGATACCCTTCCATAACCCTCCTTCTTTGTTCCGGAGCGAGGGGCGCCGCGGCGGCGCCCCTCACTCTCTTTTTT
>CAZFBC010000422.1:0-1517 GCA_964517245.1 uncultured Eubacteriales bacterium
CCGGGTCTACGAGCGGCCGTTCGAGGTCGCCCTGCACAGCCCGGCGACCTTCCCCGAGGCCCGCGAGGCGGTCCGCTTCGCCGGCGGCCACCTCGACGGCTGCCGGATCGGCTTCGACCTCGGCGCGAGCGACTACAAGGTCGCGGCCGTCGTCGACGGCGAGCCCGTCTGGACCGAGGAGATCCCCTGGAGCCCGGGCGAGCAGGCCGACCCCGAGTACCACTACCGCCTCATCCGGGACGGCCTGAAGAAGGCCGCCGCCCGCCTGCCCCGCGTCGACGCCATCGGCGGGAGCACGGCCGGCATCGTCATCGGCAACCAGGTCCGGATCGCCTCCCTGTTCCGCTCCGTGCCCGAGGCCGCGTTCGAGGCCCGGGTCAAGGGCCTCTTCGGCCGGCTGGCGGCGGAGTGGGGCGTCCCCTTCGAGGTCGCCAACGACGGCGAGGTCACGGCCCTGGCCGGCATGCTGTCGATCGGCGAGCCGGGAGTGCTCGGCGTGGCCATGGGCTCGAGCGAGGCCGCCGGCTATCTCGGACCCGACGGCCACCTCCCCGGCTGGCTCGACGAGCTGGCCTTCGCCCCGGTCGACCTCAACCGCGGCGCGGCCGTCGACGAGTGGTCGGGCGACCGCGGCGTCGGCGCCAGCTACTTCTCCCAGCAGGCCGTCAACCGCCTGGCCCTGGCCGCCGGCTTCACCTTCCCCCCGGACATGAGGCTCCCCGCGCGGCTCGAAGAGGTCCAGGCCCACATGGCCCGGGGCAACATCCGGGCGGCCCGGATCTTCGAGACGATCGGCGCCACCCTCGGCCACGCCGTCGCCTGGTACGAGGTCTTCTACAGGTTCCGGCACCTGCTCGTCCTCGGCCGGGTCATGTCCGGGCCGGGCGGCGCGGCGATCGTCGACAAGGCCCGCGAGGTGCTCCGGGCCTCGTACCCGGAGACGGCGTCGCGCGTCCGCATCCACCTGCTCGACGAGAAAAGCCGCCGGGTCGGCCAGGCCGTCGCCGCGGCCAGCCTGCCCGAGATCCAAGGAGGGCGATCATGAAGCTCCGCAAGCCCGAGGCCTCGGTCTTCGTCCCCGACGGCCTCCCCGCCGACGACGCTCTGCGCCGGGTCACCCATCTCGGCATCGGCGCTCACCAGGACGACGTCGAGATCATGGCCTTCCACGGCATCCAGAAGTGCTTCGCCAGCCGGGAGCTCTGGTTCGGCGCGGTGACCTGCACGAACGGGGCCGGCTCCCCCCGGACCGGCGACTACGCCGCCTTCAGCGACGCCGACATGGCCGCCCTGCGGCGCCGCGAGCAGGAGAAGGCCGCCGTCCTCGGCAACTACGGCGCCCTCGTCCAGCTCGGCTACCCGAGCGCCGAGGCCAAGGACGTCGGCGCGGGCCGCCTCCGCGGCGACCTGGTCCAGGTCCTCCGGGCGGTCCGGCCGGAGGTCGTCTACACCCACAACCCGGCCGACAAGCACGACACCCACGCAGCCGTCGCCCTCACCGTCGTCGCCGCCCTGCG
>CAZFBC010000423.1:0-1511 GCA_964517245.1 uncultured Eubacteriales bacterium
CTCGTGGCCACGAACGACATCCACTTCGCCCGCCGCGAGGACGCCGAGAGCCAGGACGTCCTCGTCTGCATCCAGACGAACCGGAAGATCTCCGACCCCGACCGGATCAAGTTCAGCACCGACCAGTTCTACTTCAAGTCGGCGGCCGAGATGGCCGAGCTCTTCCGCGACACGCCCGACGCCATCGAGAACACCGGCCGGATCGCCGCCCGGTGCGCGTTCGATTTCCCCGCCAAGACCTACTACCTGCCCCAGTTCGCGCCGCCCGAGGGCAAGGCCCTGAGCGAGTACTTCGAGGAGGTCGCCTGGGCCGGCTTCCGGGCCCGCATGGCCCAGCGCGAGGCCAAGGGCTGGACCGGCGAAGCGGCCCACACCCCGGCCGAGTACGAGGAGCGGATGAGGCGCGAGATCGCGCTCATCAAGAAGATGGGCTTCGAAGGCTACTTCCTCATCGTCTGGGACCTGCTCAAGGCCGCCCGGGAGAAGGGCATCCCCGTCGGACCGGGCCGCGGCTCGGCGGCCGGCAGCCTCCTCGCCCACGCGCTCGAGATCACCGAGGTCGATCCCATCGAGTACGACCTCCTGTTCGAGCGCTTCCTCAATCCCGAGCGCATCAGCCTGCCCGACATCGACATGGACTTCTGCGGCCGGCGGCGGCAGGAGATGATCGAGTACGTGACCCGCAAGTACGGCCAGGAGAACGTCTGCCAGATCATCACCTTCGGGACCATGGCCGCCCGCGGCGCCATCCGCGACGTCGGCCGCGTTCTCGAGGTGCCCCTGCCCGAGGTCGACCGCATCGCCAAGATGATCCCCTTCGCCCCGGACGCGACGATCGCCGACGCCCTCAAGAGCGTCCCCGAGCTGAAGGCCCTGCGCGACCGCAACTCCAAGGTCGCCCAGCTCCTGGCCATCGCCCAGAAGATCGAGGGCCAGGTCCGCCATCCCTCCATCCACGCGGCGGGCATCGTCATCACGCCCAAGCCCCTGGTCGAGTTCCTGCCCCTCTACCAGTCGGTCAAGGGCGAGATCACGACCCAGTTCCCCATGGGCGACGTCGAGGCCCTGGGCCTGCTCAAGATGGACCTGCTCGGCCTGCGGAACCTGACCGTCATCGACGACGCCCTGGAGCTCGTCCGCAAGGAGACGAGCCTCGTCATCGACATCAACGGCCTGCCGCTCGACGACGACGCCACCTTCGAGCTCTTCCGGGCCGGCAACACCGACGGCATCTTCCAGTTCGAGAGCCCGGGCATGAAGGACCTCCTGCGCCGCTTCCGCCCGACCGAGTTCCGCGACCTCATCGCCCTCAACGCCCTCTACCGCCCCGGGCCGCTCAAGAGCGGCATGACCGACGAGTCCATCCACCGCCGCAACCACCCCGAACGGGTCGCCTACGAGCTGCCCGAGCTCGAGCCCATCCTCCGGGAGACCCGGGGCATCATCATCTACCAGGAACAGGTCATGCGCATCGCCACCGACCTGGCCGGGTTCACCCTGGCCGGGGCCGA
>CAZFBC010000424.1:0-1508 GCA_964517245.1 uncultured Eubacteriales bacterium
ACGCATGCGTGCGTGATGAACGGGGAAGAGATGTCTGTGGATATAAAAGGTATCGTTGCTCAGGCCAGACAGTTCCTGCGTGAAGTCAGGATCGAGCTTAAAAAGATAACCTGGCCCGGTCGCAAGGTAACTATGGCATCGACAGTGGTTGTGATAGTTATCGTTCTCATATCCGGTGTCTATCTTGGTGTTGTTGACATGCTTTTGTCCCGGTTGATCAGGTTTATCGTATATTGAGTTGAGGTTTGTTATGTCTAAGCAATGGTATGTCGTTCATACCTATTCCGGTTATGAAAATAAAGTCAAGGATATGTTGGAAGAGCGTATCAAAGCGTACGCGATGCAGGATATGTTTGATGATATTCTGATACCGACCGAGGAAGTTGAGGAAATTATTAAAGGTAAAAAGGGCGAGAAACAGGTTAGAAAATCATCCCGCAAGTTTTTCCCCGGCTATCTGCTTGTGCATATGGACATGAACAATGAAACCTGGCATCTGGTCAGGAATACGCCCCGGGTAACCGGCTTTATCGGCGGCAAAACCAAACCTATTCCGATCCCGGATGGCGGTATTGATGATCTGGTTGAAAAAATAAAAGAAGGCAAGTTGCGGCCGACAGTGAAGATGGATTTTGAAAAGGGCGACGAGGTCGCCATCGTTGAAGGCCCGTTCTCAAATTTTAACGGTACGGTTGACGAGGTTAAGCCCGAAAAAGGGCGCTTAAAGGTTCTTGTGAGCATCTTTGGCCGCCAGACACCTATTGAGCTTGAGTACCTGCAGGTGAAAAAATTTAATTAGTCGCGATATACATTATCAGGAAAAAGGAAAGCCCCATGGCAAAAAAGGTAATGACACAGATAAAATTGCAGATTACGGCGGGAAAGGCAAATCCTTCTCCGCCGGTCGGCCCGGCCCTGGGTCAGCATGGTGTTAATATCATGGAATTCTGTAAGGCATACAATGCAAAAACGCAGGACAGGGAAGGCTTGATCGTTCCGGTCGTGATCACCGTGTATGCAGACCGTTCGTTTTCTTTTGTGACCAAAACGCCTCCGGCCGCAGTGTTGCTGAAAAAGGCCGCCGGTATTGTGAAGGGTTCCGGCGAGCCCAATAAAACCAAGGTCGGAAAAGTCAGCACGGAGCAGGTCAGGGAAATTGCTCAAGCGAAGATGCCTGATATCAATGCCAATGACATTGATCATGCAATGAAAATAATTATGGGAACCGCGCGCAGTATGGGGATTGAGATAGTCTAATGACGCGGGCTTAAACGTACAGAACACAGGGTGGAACCATGGCAAAAAAAGGAAAAAAATATACTGAGGCCCGTAAGAAAATAGATCGGGACAGGCGCTATGAACTGGCTGAGGCAATTGATCTGGTAAAAGAGTCTGCCTGTGCAAAATTTGACGAGACTACCGAAGTTGCAATCAGGCTCGGTGTTGATCCCCGTAAGGCCGATCAGATGGTGCGCGGAACAGTTATGATGCCGCATGGAACGGGTAAA
>CAZFBC010000425.1:0-1507 GCA_964517245.1 uncultured Eubacteriales bacterium
CCCGGCATGCACGGCGCCGACTGGAAGGCCATGAAGGCCAAGTACGCCCCGTTCCTGCCGCACGTCGCCTGCCGCTCCGACCTCAACCGGCTCATCCAGTGGATGTGCTCGGAGCTGGCCGTCGGCCACCACCGCGTCGGCGGCGGCGACTTCATCGGCCAGCCGGCCCGCGTCGCCGGCGGCCTGCTCGGCGCCGACTACGCCGTCGAGAACGGCCGCTACCGGTTCAAGAAGGTCTTCGGCGGGCTCAACTGGACGCCCGAGCTGCGGGCGCCGCTGGCCGAGCCCGGCTCCGAGGTCAAGGCCGGCGAGTACCTGCTCGCCGTCGAGGGCCGCGACCTCGTCCCGCCCGACAATCTGTTCGCCCGGTTCGAAGCGACGGCCGGAAAGACCGTCGAGATCACGGTCGGCCCCGGCCCCGACGGCAAGGGCGCGCGGACGGTCAAGGTCGTGCCCGTCCCCGACGAGTCGGCCCTGCGCAACCGCGACTGGGTCGAGGGCAACATCCGCCGGGTCCACGAGGCCACGGACGGCCGCGTGGCCTACGTCTACGTGCCCAACACGACGACGCTCGGCCACGTCTACTTCAAGCGCTACTTCTTCCCCCAGGCCGACAAGGAGGCCGTCATCGTCGACGAGCGCTTCAACGGGGGAGGGTCGGTCGCCGACTACTACCTCGACTGGCTGCGCAAGCCCGTCTCGGCCTGGTGGGCCATGCGCTACGGCGCCGACCTCAAGACCCCGAGCGCCTCGATCCAGGGGCCCAAGGTCATGATCGTCAACGAGGTCGCGGGCTCGGGCGGCGACCTGCTGCCCTACATGTGGCGGAAGTTCGGCATGGGCAAGATCGTCGGCACGGCGACCTGGGGCGGCCTGGTCGGCATCCTCGGCTTCCCCGTGCTGATGGACGGCGGCATCGTCACGGCGCCCAACCTGGCCATCTGGTCCGAGGAGGGCTTCATCGTCGAGAACGTCGGCGTGCCGCCCGACATCGAGGTCGAGCAGACGCCCCGGGACGTCATCGCCGGCCGCGACCCGCAGCTCGAGGCGGCCATCAAGGTCGTCATGGACGAGCTGGCGGCCAACCCGCCGGCCAAGCCCAAGCGCCCGCCGTTCCCGGTCCGGGTGCGCAAGTAAAAAAAAGGGGGGACACGTACCAGGTACGTGTCCCCCTGCCGAGCCCTACTTCTTAATTTCGGGGGCGTCCTTGACGCTGTCGACGATCTTCTTGACGACCTCCCGGTCGACGCCCTTTTGACCTTCGGGAGCGGCGATCTTGAAGGTCATCGCGCCGCTCTCGGCGTCGTAGTCCTGCTTGAGGAGCTTGTAGCCCTCGGGCAGGTCCTTCTTCAGCGCGGCGCCGGCCTTTTCGAAAGCCTTCCGGCCTTCGTCGCCCTTCTCCCCGACGATGATGAGGTCGAACGTCCCCTTGCCCGTGTCGATCATCACTTTTCGGAGAGGCTCGCCCTCGGCGTCCTTGGCCTTGTCGCTCCCGGCGACCCAGACG